>JAEMTX010000326.1 GCA_016462055.1 Acidimicrobiia bacterium
TGGCGGTGGCTTAGGTGAAGGCCGTTTCGGTCTTTCTCCTGGAATCGAAAGTGCCGCAAGATTGCGCACGCCATGGCTCGGTCTGTATGGCGACCTCGACGAACACATTCCGATCGACGAGGTTGAACGAGCTCGTATCGCTGCAGCGTCCTCTCCGGTCGATACCGAAGTCATTCGATTTTCTGACGCTGACCATGGGTTCCATTGTGATGAGCGTCCGTCATTCCATGCTGAAACATCGTCGATTGCTTGGACGCGCACGTTGGAGTTTCTCGACGATCACATGAGCTAATTCAGTTCGGTCGTTTTCGGCGCAAAACGCAAACACCCCCAGCCGGGGGGATGGCGGGGGTGTCGCACGGCCGGCAGAACCTAAGTTCTGTTTCGGCCAAACGGCTCAATGGGAGGGGGGATTCCCAGAGCCGATAGGAAAAGATTACGGGACGCGCGCCGATGAGCCCAAGTAATTTTGCCGGTCAGCAGTCACAATGACCCTTGTCACAAGGGGTTTTCCGAGCTACCAGCCCTGATGGAGCGGGCGGCCCTCGGCGAAACCAGACGCTGTCTGGACTCCGACAACGGCACGCTCGTGGAACTCTTCAATGGTGCGAGCGCCGGCGTAGGTGCAGGAACTGCGCACACCGGCGACGATCGTGTCGATGAGGTCTTCGACACCTGGCCGGTCGTCGTCAAGGTAGAGGCGACCAGAACTAATGCCTTCCTCGAACAGCGCACGACGTTCTGCCTCGATGGGCGCTTCATCATGGGCAGTGCGGTTCACAACAGCGCGAGCTGATGCCATACCAAAGTTCTCTTTGTAGAAGCGCCCGTCGGCGTCTTGGCGAAGATCGCCGGGCGACTCGTGTGTTCCGGCAAACCAGGAACCAATCATCACGTTGCTGGCGCCAGCAGCGAGTGACAGCGCAACGTCACGCGGGTGACGAATGCCGCCATCGGCCCACACGTGGCGACCAAGTGAACGAGCTTCGGTTGCGCATTCAAGAACAGCGGAGAACTGTGGCCGCCCCATGCCGGTCATCATTCGCGTGGTGCACATTGCGCCCGGTCCAACGCCGACCTTCACAATGTCGGCACCGGCATTGACGAGATCGCGAACGCCACCTGCAGAAACGACGTTGCCAGCACACAGCGGCACACCGAGATTGAGTGCTTTGATTTTTCGGATGACTTCAATCATCTTTTCTTGATGACCATGAGCAGTATCGAGCACGAGAACATCGACACCCGCTTCAACGAGCAAACGAGCCTTTGTTTCAACGTCACCATTCACGCCAACCGCAGCGGCGATTCGCATCTTGTTGTTGGCGTCGACAGCTGGCTTGTACAGCGTTGAGCGAAGTGCGCCGGTACGAGTGAGAATCCCAACCAGTGCGCCGGAAGCGTCGACGACCGGAGCGGATCGTCGACGGCTCTCATGCAGAATGTCGAAGGCCTTTTCTGCATCAATCGTGTCGGGAAGCGTGAGTAGGTCGGTGGACATGACGAGGTCGACGCCGGTGAATCGATCAACATCGGCAAAGTCGGTTTCCGTGACTACTCCGATGGGGCGATCGCCATCAACGACGATGACGGCGTTATGCGCGCGTTTGGCAATGAGGTTCATTGCTTCGCCGACAGTTCCCGCCGGTGACAACGTGATGGGTG
>JAEMTX010000119.1 GCA_016462055.1 Acidimicrobiia bacterium
ACGCCGACCCCATCGCTGGGGAAGAACGTGGAGGGGGGATGGTCCTTACAGTTGCCGTCATTCATCCAGGGTGTGGGGGTTTCCATGTCCGGGACCATACGGACGAGGGGCGAAAGCGGGGGTAAGGCCAACCCCCGATTTTGTTTAAGTGAATCCTTTCCGCAGTCCCGTACCCGTTGGGAGCCCTTAGTGACTCGCCGCTAGGCTGGGAAATCTTGCGGGGTCGCTCATGACCCTCATATGACGAAAGTGCAGTGCAGCCATGTCCATGCCTGAAATCGTGTCCGACCAGCCGCCGCGTGGCCATGTTCGAGTGATCTACCTCGGCCCGGTCGCCCCGCACTGGGATGTTCAAGGCGATTCCGAGGTCCGTGGCCTTGTCGATGAGTTCCGTAATCGCGTGATGGCTCGCCTTCTCCTTCTCCCGCCGCATGACCCGCAATTTCGTCGCAACAAAGAGCGCGTTGCCCGTGATGCCGAGCGCGAGAACCTCGTGCTTGTCTGGGACCTCGGCCTTCCCGAAGAGTGAACACACGGCTCGGGGTGTCGCGCCCCGTCGTGCACCTCACGCCTGCTGAGCTTGCTGCATCGCCAGAGCGATTCCTCAATCGCGAACTTTCTTGGCTCGATTTCGACGCTCGCGTTCTCGCGCTTGCGTCGAATCCCGACGTTCCGCTTCTGGAACGAGCCAAGTTCGTCGCAATTTTTGCGCAGAACCTCGATGAGTTTTTTCAGGTTCGGGTTGCGGGTCTGAAGGATCAAGTTGCCGCTGGCCTTGGAAAGTTGACGGCCGATGGCCTTACGGCCGCGCAGCAATTACGCGAGATTCACGAGCGAATTTCGCTGCTGGTTTCGCAAGCCGAAGATGTCTTCATTGAACAGCTGGTTCCGGTCCTTGCGAGTGCCGGCATCGTTTTCTCGAGTTACGACGATCTCGATGCTGAAGACCGCTCGTTTCTCGAAACTGTTTTTGAGGAGCGGATCTTCCCGGTCCTCACGCCATTGGCCGTCGATCCCGGGCATCCATTTCCCTATATCTCTGACTTATCGCTGAACCTTGCTGTAGTCGTGAACGATCCAGTAACGGGTGAACATCGGTTTGCGCGCGTGAAGGTGCCGAATCTGCTTCCGCGGTTTGTGGTCATGCCTGACGGTGAGCGCTTTATTCCTCTTGAGCAGGTCATTGCTTCGCATCTTGACGTGCTCTTCCCGGGTATGGAACCGGGGACTCATTACGCATTTCGAGTCACGCGTAACGCCGACCTCACGGTCGAAGAAGAAGAAGCCGATGATCTCCTCGAAACTATTGAATTGGAGTTGCGTCGCCGACGTTTTGGTCGCGCGGTGCGGCTTGAGATCGATACGAATGCATCACAGGAAATCCTCGAACTTCTCACCGAGGAACTCGATCTCCAAGCCAGCGATGTTTATCGATTCAGCGGGCCTTTGGACTTGGGCGGGCTTTTTGGTCTCATGACGCTTGATCGTCCTGATCTCAAAGATGAACCGTGGGCGCCCATCACCCAACCTCGCTTGACCAGCACCGACCCTGACGAGCCGGTTGACTTCTTCTCTGTCATTCGTGACCGCGATGTGCTGGTACATCACCCATATGAGTCGTTTTCGACTTCAGTCGAAGAGTTCATCCGGCAAGCGTCCTACGACCCAGCGGTGCTCGCTATCAAACTGACGCTCTATCGCACGTCCTCCGACACATCGATCATCGAATCACTGGTTCGTGCCGCCGAACGCGGCAAACAGGTGGCAGCACTGGTCGAACTGAAAGCTCGTTTCGACGAAAAGAAGAACATTGGTTGGGCGAAGGAACTTGAAAAAGCCGGCGTACACGTGATCTATGGCCTTATGGGCCTGAAGATACACACCAAGACAACGCTCGTGGTTCGTGAAGAGCACGATGGCATTCGCCGCTACAGCCATATCGGAACCGGCAATTACAACCCGAAGACCGCGCGTCTCTACGAAGACATTGGTCTCCTCACGGCTGACCCTGCGGTGGGTTCCGATCTCACGCAGTTATTCAATCTCCTGACTGGGTTTGCCCGTGATCCAGAGTTCTCGAAGCTTCTTATTGCGCCATCAAGAGTTCGTCCTGGCATCGCTGAACTGATCGCGAACGAAGCTGCACTCGGTTCCAATGGCCACATCATTCTCAAGATGAACAGCCTCGTCGATGCTGCACTCATCGATTCGTTGTACGCGGCGTCGCAAGCCGGAACTCGAGTCGATCTCATTGTCCGAGGTATCTGCTGTCTTCGTCCAGGAGTGCCGGGACTTTCAGAGAACATCAACGTTCGTTCCATTGTCGGTCGTTTCCTCGAACACTCTCGGATCTATTACTTCGCTCACGGCACCGACGGTGCGCCGGTCTACTACATCGGGTCCGCTGATCTCATGCCTCGCAACCTTGATCGTCGTGTCGAAGCGCTTGTTCCCGTTGAAGACTCTCAACTGAAGGAGCGGCTTCAGCAAATTCTCGACGTGAATCTTGAAGACGATCACTTGGCGTGGAGATTGGGTCCAGACACGATGTGGAATCGAGTCGTCGCTTCTGATGGAAATTCGGGCAGTTTCGATACCCATCGTCGCTTCCAAGCGCTAGCGCTTGAACCTCGCAACTGAACGGTGGCTGGTTCTCGTGAGACGCGCGAAAACAACGACCAAGCAGACGAAATCGCGATTTTTGACGTTCGTGCCGCCGGAGGCGTGATCTCTCGATATGTCGGAACTGATCTGGAACTCGTGATTGTGCATCGTCCTCGTTATGACGATTGGACCTTTCCTAAGGGCAAAGCCGAATCGGATGAAACCGATGAGCAAACGGCGCACCGCGAAGTACTTGAGGAAACGGGCTTCGATTGTGAACTTGGCGAGGAATTACCTTCAGTGACCTATCGCGATCACAAGAACCGATCGAAGATCGTTCGCTATTGGGAGATGACAATTCGTTCGGGGGTCTTCGAAGCGAACGACGAGGTTGATGTTCTCGAATGGGTGAGCGCCGCCGAAGCGGGGGAGCGCCTTACCTATGACCACGACGTCGATGTGCTGTCGGCATTTCTTACCTTGGTATCGGAACGCTGAGCGCACCGAACCAACAGGTGAGGCAGGATCGAATCAGGCAGTGAGTTCGGCGATCAGTTCGCGAACTCGTCGCTCGATTTCGTCACGGATTGGTCGTACGGCTTCGACGCCTTGTCCGGCAGGATCCTCAAGAACCCAATCGAGATAGCGAACACCAGGGAAGAACGGGCAGTTATCGCCGCAGCCCATCGTGATGACGACATCGCAACGTTCAACAATTGCCGCATCGAGAATTTTGGGGTGCGCACCGCGCTCAACCAGATCGATGCCGACCTCATTCATGGCGTGAATCACGGCAGGGTTGAGCGTGTTCGCAGGTGCGCTTCCGGCGGAAAGCACTTCGATGCGATCGCCGGCGAGATGGTCGAGAAATCCAGCCGCCATTTGCGATCGGCCGGCATTGTGGACACAAACGAATAGGACGGTGGGGTTTGTGGTTGTCATTTGTCTTCCTCGTGCTTCATCAGTAGCTCATCGGCGAACTCGTCAACATCGGGGAACACGATGCGGATGGCGACAAGGGCAAGGGCCATTCCGATGAACTGGGCGACAATGAATCCCGGTGCTGACCTCGGCGCAATGCCTGCAAAAGAGTCAGAAAGGCTGCGCCCGATAGTGATGGCTGGATTGGCGAAGCTGGTTGACGAAGTAAAGAAGTAGGCCGCCGTGATGTAGCCAGCAACGACGAACGGAGCGAGTGTCGACTTTCCCGATCGGACGACTCCGAAGATCACGAGAAGTAGGCCGAGAGTGGCGACGATTTCACCAAGCCATAGTCCGCCGCCAGAGCGTGTTTTCGTGGAGATGTCGATGGCGGTGAGGCCGAACATGAGGTTCGCAACCATGACGCCCACGATCATCCCGAGGACTTGGGCGGCGATGTAGGGAATCACCTCTCGTGTGGGAATACCGTGGAAGACGCGGTCGGCAATTGTTACGACCGGATTGAAATGTGCGCCGGACACTGATCCGAAAGCAGCGATAAGTGCGACCAGCGCGCCGGCAGTGGCCACGGTGTTGCAAAGCAACTGGAGGGCAACATTGTCGGTGAGGTTGGTGGCCATAATTCCCGACCCGATCACCGTGGCAATGAGGAATGCGGAGCCGAGAAATTCGGCAACGCACTTTCGGAGCAGTGGCGACATCAGCAGCAACCAGTCTTCGAAGTGATAGTCACCGACTCGCCAGGAGTCGTCGCGCAGCAGACCTCTCCACCATCGACTGACGCGGAACCAAAAACTTCAGAATCAGAGAGAACGGTGTAGACCTCCCAGCGGGCATCGTCGGGATCGCGGACCCAGACCTTGTCTTGGACGGCGTAGCAACAGGTGGTTTGTTCCTCGATGTCAGTTACGAAGCCAATGCTGTCAAAACGTTTTGTTGCGTCCACGACTTCCTCGCTCGAGGAAACCTCAATGCCGAGGTGGTTGAGGCGTTCGGAGACTGCGCTTTGAATGAGGACCAGCTTGAGCGGAGGATCGGAGATGGCGAAGTTTGCATAACCCTCTCGAACCTTTGCTGGTTCGGTGTTGAACATCTTTGAATAGAACGCGATTGCCTCGTCGATGTCGGAAACATTGAGAGCAAGTTGGACTCGGGACATGAGACTCCTCGGTTTAGGGCGTTCAACGTATTGATGACCGTCGATACAGACTAGCGTCAAGATATCGATTGTTGTCAATATCTAGATGAAGGCGGCAAGCAATGACATCGAAGAACGTGAAGGCCAACGCTGTCTCGAAAGTTTGCTGCGGAACGGCTCGCGATATTCCCCTTAGTGAACGCGATGCTGATGAATTGGCCGCAGTCTTCTCCGCGCTGTCAGACCCAGTGCGATTGCGGCTGCTCTCCATCATTAGTTCGGCGGCCGAAGGCGAAGTTTGTGCCTGTGACCTGGTGACACCAATTGGGAAGTCGCAACCCACTGTGAGCCATCACCTCAAAATCCTCTTCGAGGCGGGCCTCGTAGATCGCGAGAAGCGAGGGGTCTGGGTTTGGTACCGGGCGCTGCCGGAGCGGATGAGCGCAGTCGCAGCTCGGTTGCGCTGAGCGCTCAAGCGAGGAATTCCCTTCCCGTTCACTTTGCGTACACCTAATGCGTCAGAAACGTCCACATTGGTTCCTTACGGTCATTTTTGGCAGCTAAATGTGGCTTGCCGTAACCATCTGTTACAGGGAGAATTACCTTGAGTTCACCTAAGCGGGGCCTTGTGTGGCTCCTCAGCGTTCTTGTCGCAGTCGGCCTTATCGCCGGCGCTTGCGGCTCGAGCTCCTCAGATTCCTCGTCGAGCACCACAAAAGCGGCGTCGAAGTACGACTACAAGTCCCTCAGCGGAACCCTCAATGGTTCCGGTGCAACCTTCCCGAAGAACTTTTATGAAGACGCAATGGCGTCCTTTAAGTCGGACGCTTCTAGCGTCACTGTGAACTACAACGCCGTTGGCTCAGGCCAGGGCAAGAAGGACCTTGCTGCCGGTACCTCCGATTGGGCAGGTTCGGACAGCCTTGTGAAGGACGATGAAAAGGCCAACTTCAAGGGCCCGTTTCTCTACTTCCCCACGGTTGCGGCCCCGATCACGGTGTCATACAACCTCTCTGGCGTGAAAGAACTCAAGCTTTCGCCTGAAACCCTTGCCAAGATTTTTATGGGCACGATCACCACATGGAACGACGCGGCGATTGCCGCCGATAATTCTGGTGTCACCCTTCCGAACACGGCGATTACCGTTGCCGTTCGCTCCGACGGTTCGGGTACAACTTCGAACTTCTCGAAGTATCT
>JAEMTX010000120.1:0-627 GCA_016462055.1 Acidimicrobiia bacterium
AGGTTCTCGAAGGTCTTGTGGCCAGTGCGTACCTCTACGAGGTCGGCTCGGCCGGCATCGTTCCGGAACTCGACGAGCAACTTGCCGGCGTTTCTGCCGGCGATACCCGTTCCTTCGGTGCAGCGCACCCGAATGGTGAAGAGGAAGATCCGCTTCATTTCGAGGTAACCGTTACTGAAGTAAAAGCCAAGGTTCTTCCCGAACTTAACGATGAATTTGCCGCACAGGCTTCAGAGTTCGAAACCATGGCGGCTTGGCGAGACGACATCGTCACCCGCATGACCGAAGTCCGCAAGGCTCAGTCACAAATGATCGTTCGCGAGAAAATCGGGGAAGCACTTGCCGAACTGGTTCCCGACGTACTTCCTGAACAGCTGATCGCAGCCGAGATGAACGAACGTCTCCAAGACATGGCCATGCGCTTGCAGGCACAGGGCCTTTCTCTCGATCAGTGGCTTCAGTTCTCGGGCACCGACACCGAACAGTTCCTCGACGAACTCAAGACAACGGCCGATCGTTCGGCTCGTGTCGATCTTGCGTTGCGAGCAATCGCCCTCGCTGAGGCAATCGAAGTTCTTGAAGAGGATCTCGACCTCGAATTCGAAGCCGTGGCAGCTCGTGTCGATC
>JAEMTX010000120.1:637-3124 GCA_016462055.1 Acidimicrobiia bacterium
CCGAAGCCGGGCACATCCCCGCACTTAAGGTCGACATTGCCAAGCGGAAATCGCTCGATTGGCTGACCGAATCTGTCACCATCACCGACGAGGCTGGAAACAGCATCGCGTTCTCCGATCTTGCCGCGTCAGATGAAGATGATGGCGATACCGTCCTAGACACCCCAGCGTCCGAGGAGGACGAATCCGAGTGATCGAATCCAGCGGCATCAGCGACCTGAAGATCAGTAATTACATTCCGAATCCGACTGTCATTTACGAGACAAGTCGCGGTCAGACCATTACTGCCGATCTTTACTCGCGTCTGTTGAAGGAAAACATCATCTTCATTGGCACGCCGATTGACGACACCGTTGCCAATCTGATCTGTGCGCAGTTGCTGCATCTCGAGTCGGAAAATCCCGACAAGGACATCAACATCTACATCAACAGCCCCGGTGGCGATGTTCTGGCGCTTATGGCCATTTACGACACCATGCAGTTCGTGAAGCCCGACATCACGACCATCTGCTTCGGCCAAGCCGCCTCGGCGGCAGCGGTGCTCCTCGCCGCAGGAACCCCCGGCAAGCGCCTCGCGCTGCCTCATGCCCGCATCCTCATCCACCAGCCATACGCCGGAGCTCAGGGCCAGGCCACCGACATCGAGCTCGCCGCAAGAGAGATCCTCCGGATCCGTTCTTTGCTCGAAGAGGTCCTTTCTTTCCATACAGGGCAGACCCAAGAGAAGATCCACCGGGACACTGACCGGGACTTTGTAATGTCTGCAGCAGAAGCCAAGGACTACGGAATCATCGACGAGGTGATTTCCCTCCGGGAGCTCGCCGACACGAGCGGTCCAATTACGGCCGTTCGCTGAGACTCAACAGACCAAGGGGTACCCAAACGTGGCCAAGTTCGGAGATGGTGGCGAACTTCTGAAGTGCTCGTTTTGCGGGAAGTCCCAGAAGCAGGTCAAGAAGCTCATCGCCGGTCCAGGTGTTTACATCTGCGACGAGTGCATCGACCTGTGTAACGAGATCATCGAAGAGGAGCTCTCCGAAACCGGGGAGCTTTCACTTGAAGAACTTCCGAAGCCTGTCGAAATTTTTGAGTTCCTGAACGATTACATCGTTGGTCAAGAACAGGCCAAGCGCATTCTCTCGGTTGCGGTCTACAACCACTATCGACGCGTTCAGTACGGCGCGTCGCAGCGCGACGACGTTGAACTCGCAAAATCCAACATTCTTCTTATTGGTCCCACTGGTTGTGGCAAGACCCTGCTGGCACAGACTCTGGCTCGCATGTTAAACGTTCCGTTCGCTATTGCCGATGCCACGGCTCTCACCGAAGCCGGTTATGTGGGCGAGGACGTCGAGAACATCCTGCTCAAGTTGATCCAAGCGGCCGATTACGACGTGAAGAAGGCCGAAACCGGAATCATCTACATCGACGAAATCGACAAGGTCGCTCGCAAATCAGAGAACCCCTCGATCACTCGAGATGTTTCTGGTGAAGGCGTCCAACAGGCACTTCTGAAGATTCTTGAAGGAACGACTGCTTCGGTTCCTCCGCAAGGAGGGCGTAAGCACCCCCATCAGGAATTCATCCAGATCGATACCACCAACATCCTTTTCATCTGCGGTGGTGCGTTCGCTGGCGTTGACAAGATCATCGAAAGCCGCATCGGCAAGAAGGGCGTCGGCTTCTCGGCCGAACTTCGTTCCGATAAGACCGATTTCGGTGCGCTCTACAAGAGCATCCTCCCCGAAGACCTTCTTAAGTTCGGTCTTATCCCCGAATTCATCGGCCGTCTGCCCGTGATCGGTGCTGTTGCCAATCTCGATCGTGAAGCTCTCGTCGAAATTCTGACCGAGCCACGTAACGCGCTGGTGAAGCAGTATCAGAAGTTCTTCGAGTTCGAAGAGGTTGAACTTGAGTTCACTCCAGAAGCCCTCAACGCCATCGCCGACCAGGCTCTCGTGCGAGGCACCGGTGCTCGTGGCCTGCGCGCAATCCTCGAAGAAGTACTCCTTGAGATCATGTACGAACTTCCGAGTCGCGAGGACATCGCCAAGGTCATCATCGGGGCAGAGTCGGTTATCGAACGAACCGAACCGGTTTTCATCACCCGTGCGTCAACACCACGTACGAATCGCCCACGACGCGCCGCGTCGTAGTCGCCACTTTTTCTTCACAATGCGCGTCACCCCGTGAACTTCGACGAATCAATCGCGTACCTCGACAGTCATATCAATCTCGAGGCGACCGCCGGGCTCATTCATGGCCTTTCGCTCGGCCACATGCGCAGCCTTGTGGGAGTACTTGGCGATCCTCAGGATTCGTTCCAAGTCATTCATGTAACGGGAACGAACGGCAAGGGATCAACGGCGCGCATGATCACGGCGCTGCTTGTCGAGCACGGATTGTCTGTCGGCACCTACAGCAGTCCGCATTTGCAGCGAATCAACGAACGCATCTGCTGGAATAGCGAATCGATTTCCGATGAGC
>JAEMTX010000120.1:3134-5816 GCA_016462055.1 Acidimicrobiia bacterium
TCACCGACGTCGCTCGTGTTGCACCACTTTCGGGTATCACGCCCTCGTTCTTCGAGCTTCTGACCGCCGGAGCGTTCCTTTGGTTTGCTGAATCGGCTGTTGATGTAGCCGTGGTTGAAGTGGGGCTGTTGGGTCGTTACGACGCAACCAACGTGTGCGAAGCCGATGTTGCCGTCATTACGAACATCGGGCGTGATCACACAGACGGCGAAGGGGAGTGGCGACAGGCAATCGCCACGGAGAAGGCCGGCATCATCACGGAGAAGTCGACGCTTGTAACTGGCGTAACTGATCTAGAGCTCCGAGCGATCTTCGACGCGGAAGGACCAGAGCGCGTCTTTTCTCGAGGCGATGATTTCGAGATAGCGAACGACCTCTACGCAGTCGGTGGGCATCTCATCGATCTACGAACCCCTTTTGGCACCTACGACCAACTGCTGGTTCCACTACATGGAGCGCACCAATCGGAGAATGCGGCCATAGCGGTCGTTGCGGTCGAAGCATTTTTCGATCGACCTCTAGACGAGGCCGTCATCGAATCGGCATTCCAGACCGTAACAATGCCTGGGCGATTCGAAGTTGTCTCTCACTCGCCGCTACTTATCCTCGATGGCGCCCACAACCCTGATGGTGCTCGAGCTGCAGCACGAACCCTCACCGAAGAATTTGATGTTGCGGGTCGACGAGTACTTGTCATTGGGATGTTGACCGGGCGCGATGTCGTCGAAATGCTCGAATCGCTCGAAGCGCGGCAAGCCGACCTCGTTATCGCCTGCACGCCGCAAAGCCCGAGAGCGGTTCCGGCATCAGATGTAGCGGCGGTGGTCCGTGCAATGGGGGTCATGGTCGAACAGATCGACGATGTCGCCACAGCGGTGCAGCGGGCGATCGATGTGTCAACCGATGAAGACGTAATTCTCGTTGCCGGTTCGCTCTATGTGGCGGGCGCGGCGCGCACTGCTGCTGAACGGATCGCTCGGCGGGGCGACTGAGAAGCGTTCTTCTGGCGAATCGCATTTCGGGCAGGTGGTGGTCTAGCGTTTCGGGCATGGATCGCACGTTTATCATCTGCAAGCCCGACGCCGTCGAACGAGGCCTCGTTGGTGAAATCATCTCCCGCTTCGAACGCCGCAACCTCAGCGTTGTTGCCACAGAGCTCCGAACGATCGATCGCGCTACTGCCGAGCAGCACTACGGCGAACATTCGGACAAGCCGTTCTTCGGTGAACTCGTTGAATTCATCACTCGCGGTCCGGCGATGCTTGCAGTGATCGAAGGTCCAGAGGACACCTGGAAGGTTGTCCGGACGATGATGGGAGCAACCAACCCTCGCGACGCTGCTCCTGGCACCATTCGCGGCGATCTCGGGATTCTCTTCACAGAAAACCTGATCCATGGCAGCGACGGCCCCGAAGCGGCTCAGCGCGAGATCGCACTTTTCTTCCCTGGCCTCTGATTCCAGCGCTAGTTGGTCCCGCAAGGGCCGCGGACTAGCCTGAGCACAGGACGGAGAAGGTCGGGCGCATCGTTGCGCTGGCATGTTGGGACCGTCTTCTTCCACCTCATTCATCTGCATCGCTTCACTGTCGCCTTTTCACACCAGAGCAGCAGGCCCAGAGTTCCAGCGGGAGGCTCACCCCATGGCCGGGAATATTTTCAACTCGATTTCTTCGAGTATCTCAAATTCGATTGCTTCACGAGACTCGCTGTCCAACATTGTCGGGCGCGACATGGCTGTCGATCTCGGCACCGCGAACACCCTCATTTATGTTCGCGGCGAAGGCATTGTTCTCAATGAGCCGTCTGTAGTCGCCATCAACGTCAAAGACGGACGTCCCGTTGCCGTAGGCGCCGAAGCGAAACGGATGATCGGGCGCACGCCAGCTCATATTCAGGCGATTCGGCCGTTACGTGATGGTGTTATTGCCGATTTCGATATCTGCGAAAAAATGCTTCGCTATTTCATTCAGAAGGTTCATACTTCGAAATGGGCAAAGCCCCGCATGGTGATTTGTGTTCCTTCCGGGATCACTCCCGTTGAACAGCGCGCCGTGCAGGAAGCCGCAGAGTTCGCGGGCGCCCGTAAACCGGCATACATCATCGAAGAACCAATGGCTGCTGCAATCGGCGCTGGGTTACCAGTTCAGGAACCCACCGGAAATATGATCGTTGATATCGGTGGCGGCACGACAGAAGTCGCTGTTATCTCACTCGGTGGCGTTGTGACCTCGCAATCGGCGCGCGTCGGAGGCGATGCCATTGATGCTGCGATCATCAGTTACATCAAGAAGGAATACAGCCTCGCTCTTGGTGAACGTACCGCCGAAGAAGTCAAAATGGCGTTGGGGTCGGCATGGCCTCTAGAGATCGAATTGCATGCCGAAATTCGCGGCCGTGATCTCGTAACAGGACTTCCGAAAACCATTGTGACGACCACCGAAGAAATTCGTGAGGCGATCGAAGAACCAGTTGGCGCAATCGTTGACGCAGTGAAAGTCACCCTCGATAAGACTCCGCCTGAACTTTCGGCCGACATCATGGAACAAGGCATTGTGCTTGCTGGTGGTGGAGCGCTACTTCACGGAATCAGTGAACGCCTTGAACACGAGACAGGTATGCCGATCATCATCGCCCAAAACCCCCTTTTCGCCGTCGCTATCGGCTCGGGCCAATCGCTTGAGG
>JAEMTX010000121.1 GCA_016462055.1 Acidimicrobiia bacterium
GGCCGAGCGCACGCCGCCGGCACAGAACACCACGATCTTTGAGTCACGATCGGGAATACGGCTTTCCACCTGAGCTTCAAGATGTCCTCGGGGAATGAAAATGGCGTCGGGAATCGCTCCCTGTTCGAACTCATCAGGCTCACGCACGTCAAGAAACACCGTCGCGGGCGCACCGCGAAGCGCTTCGGCCTCGCTGGGTTCGATCTCGGTAATTTGGCTTTTTGTCTGCGACAGAAGGTCTCTGAAGGTCGCCATGGTCTGCCTCAAGTGCTCGGGGGATCGAACGATTCACTCGCTCGGGATGAAAACCCTACCTAGTAGGTCGGCTTTCTGCCACCCCCGGGGTTCATGGGGTGAGGAGCGCAGGCAGAACAACGGACGCCGAGCCGTGAATGACTGCTGTGGCGTGTTGATCGAACGGGGTCGGCTCGGCATTGACGATGATGACGGCACGCCCAGCCTCGAGGGCCAATGGCACCATCGCGGCAACCGGATAGACGCTCAAACTTGTGCCCACGGCCAACAACACTTCGGCTTCCGTTGCCGCCAGTTCCGCCCGCATCAAATCAGCAGCCACCAGCGATTGCCCGAACATGATCGTCGCCGATTTCACGATTCCGCCGCATGGCAGACAATGAGGATCTTCCTCCCCCGCTCGGACTCGATCGAGGGCCTCGACCATCGGCCCACGAGCGCCACAGTTGACACATTCCCAGCGATGCACGGTTCCATGTATTTCAACGATCTTGTCTGGCGAATTGCCGGCGATCACATGAAGTCCGTCGATGTTTTGAGTCACCAAGGTGTGCAGCCTCCCCGATCGCTCGAGTTCGACAAGGGCCTTATGTCCATCATTTGGTGATGCGCTGAACATGTCTGACTGAAGTCGAATCTGCCACGCGTCTCGGCGAACCTGCGGGTCCTCGACGTAGTGCTGGATCGTCGACCGCTTCTCCGCTCCTGGATTTCGAGTCCACACTCCGTTGGGGCCTCGAAAATCTGGAATACCGGAATCGGTACTGATTCCTGCTCCGGAGAGCACCGCTACCGAAGATGCCGACTCGAGCACTCTTCGTGCAAACGCAACTGCCGTTGCATCAATCGGCTCATCGTCCGGAAACACCATTTCCTCATTGTGGCCGAAGACAACGCTGATGCCCAGAAGGCGACCACCCTTAAAAACGGTCCTTCTGGCCCGTTGACCATGGACCTTCACAGGATGAAAGTCACTGAAACATCACGAAAGGTCGTGATGGACGCTGACGTCTTCAGGAGGACAAGTGACCCTTATCGCCGATCCCATTGAGCCAACCACCACCTTCGCGGTTGAGTCGTGGTCCGACCCGGTCATCGATCAACTCGGCCACGACCCGCGCTCTGCCTATGTTGAAGCGTTCTGGTTGCCGATCCTTGGACCATCTTCGGTATGGCTTCTGCGCCGTCTCGCCGACGGACTCGACCGAAACCCCGAGGGCTTCGAACTCGACCTCATCGATACCGCCCAATCGTTGGGCGTCGGCATGCGCGGTGGTCGTAATGCTCCGCTCTTGCGCACCTTTGAACGGTGCTGTCGCTTTGGCGCTGCTCGCATGCATGGGCCGACCTCACTCATGGTTCGTCGTCGCCTTGCACCGCTCACTCGCGCACAAACCGAACGACTCCCCCAGTCGCTTCAGGCTCACCATGACGTATGGCTACGTCAGCCCCGCACATCGCCATCGTTCGAACAGATGCAGACACGTGCTCGTTCACTCGCGCTTTCAATGATCCAACTCGGCGAAGACAACATCACCATCGAGCGTCAGCTGCACCGTTGGCGCTTCCATCCAGCTGTCGCTCACGATGCAGTTCGATGGGCACTTGCTCGAGCTCCGCAGGCCGAGGCGCCCACCGCGACGCTAAAACCGCAGGGAATCAGCGACGACGTGGCGTGAAGGTGCGAGCGAGTTCGAGGAGCGTGCGCACGCCATAACCGGTGCCGCCCTTTGTGGTTTCGGCGTCGTCAGCTTCAGACCACGCCGTTCCGGCAATATCAATATGCGCCCACGGGATGCCCTCGCCCACGAACTCTTGGAGGAAGAGCCCCGCGGTGATTGTGCCGCCGCCCCGTGACCGAGAGATGTTGCGCAAATCAGCAACATCGGAATCGAGAAACGCTCGATAGTCACTTGGCAGTGGAAGCGGCCACATACGTTCGCCTGCCGATTCGGCAGCATCCTCGACGTCTTCAAGCCATGCATCGCTATTTGACATCACCGCCGCGATTCGACCGCCAAGAGCGATTTCAACTGCGCCAGTCAACGTTGCGAGATCGACAATTGCATCGGGCGCGTCTTCAGTCGCCAACGAAAGCGCGTCCGCAAGAACCAACCGACCTTCGGCATCGGTATTGAGAACTTCAACAGTGGTCCCGTTGCGAATGGTGAGCACATCGCCGGGACGAGTTGCATCGCCATCGCTCATGTTGTCGGTCATGGGTAGATAACCAACGACCTTGCACTTCGGGGCAACCGCCCTGAGAGCAGCGAAGCAGCCCAACACCGCTGCCGCGCCACCCATGTCCATCTTCATGGTCATCATGCCTTCGCCGGTCTTGATGGACAGACCACCGGAATCAAAGGTGATTCCTTTTCCGACCAACGCGAGCGTGCCCTTTGGCGAACGGGGCGTATAGGTGATCTTCACAAATCGCGGTTCAAGCGTGGAACCACGATTCACTCCGAGTAGTCCACCGAGTTTCTGCCGACGGATTTGAGCGAGATTCAGCACTTCGATGGTGAACCGTTCGCGACGAGCGAGTTTGACTGCTTCCTCTGCGAGCGCAGCGGGAGTGAGATCGCCACCTGGCCGATTCACCAGATCACGAGCGAAGTTCTGGGCTTCACCAATTTTCAGACCTTCGGTAAATGCGTCGGTTGAAGCTTTGCCGCTGATCCCGGCGACGGTGACCGTCGTTAATACAACGGGTTTGGGATCAGATCGGTATTCGGTAAAGCGATACGAGCCGAGTACGAGGCCCTCGGCCAATGCCCGCAACGCCGTCGTGCGCTCTGCTGCCGTTCCATCGTTAAGCAGGTCGCTCGCGTCGACAGCGATTCGCTTGGAGCGAGATCCGGCGCGCACAGCTTGTGCACCAAAGCGACGTAGCCGGTTGTCATCGACAGACTTCGATGGCCCAACGCCGATAACGATGAGTGAACGACCGTTAGCGTCAACAACAAATGCCGTCTGATCGGCTGCGCCGGTAAAGCCTTGCGTGTGTAACGCCGCAATCGGCAGTCCACGTGCCTTCAATGCCCGATCGGAACACTTGTCAGAGGCAACGGCGACGACGACAGCATCGACAGTCGCAGGGACGGAACGGGCAGGCGAAATCTTCAGAGCCACGAGGACCTCTTTGTTGGGTTCAGGAGAACGGAACGATTGTTACGGCTTCACGGACCGCGTTGGCAACGACGTTCCTTCTTGCCAGCGGGCAAGGGTCCAGAGCAGATCCGACAAGCGGTTGAGATAGGGAACGACTGCGCTTCCGGGACCAGCCGCAGCAAGGCTGTCTCGCTCGGCACGACGTGCGACCGTTCGAGCAACGTCGAGAAGCGCACCAATACGATTCTGGCCCGGCACGACAAACTCTGTCGGCGGTTCGAACTTCGCGCTTGTGCTGTCGATCAAGTCTTCAAGATGGGTAATCATGTCGTCGGTCACAAGCGTCGCGCCTGCGGTCAACTTGTCACGACTGCCGGGAGCGGCGGCGAGTTCACCCATCACGATCCAGAGGTCACGTTCAAGATGAACGAGAAGGTCGCCCAATTCGGCGTCGGCTTCCGCACGAGCAAGTCCGAGAAACGATTGCAACTCGTCAACGGTCCCGTAGGCAGTCGGCGCCGCTGAATCTTTTGCGACACGACCGCCATAGAGCAGTCCAGTTGTGCCGTCATCACCTTTGCGCGTATAGATCTTCACGACCGCGAGCCTAGAGGCAGCGAGGCAGCGAACCCGCCTCCAGCGTCTGATCCCAACCGCGCTCTGCTACCGTGTGAGAGTCGAAGCTGACCTGATGGGTAGGGCGTGATGCCCCGGCTTGCGGCGAGATCACATCCGATGCTCGTTCCGCGCCAAACCATCTTCAGGAGATCCACGATGAGCACATTCCTTGAGGCAATCCATGACCGGGTCGTCATCTTCGACGGCGGCATGGGCACCTGCATTCAGACCAGTGGCGTCACCGAAGAGGATTTTGGCGGACCTGATCTCGAGGGTTGCAACGAACTACTCGTGGTCACCCGACCAGACATAATTGCTGATGTCCACGCTCGCTATCTCGAAGTGGGTTGCGATGTCATCGAGACAGATACGTTCGGCGCTTTCGCTATCCCATTAGGCGAATACGACCTCGCCGATCGCGTTCACGAATTGAACGTTGCGGCTGCCCGCCTTGCCCGAGGCGTCGCAAATGACTTTTCAACACCCGACCAACCCCGCTGGGTCGCCGGCTCCATCGGACCAGGCACTCGCTTCCCTTCACTCGGTCAGATTCGCTACGCCGAACTTCGAGACCACTACGAAGCGCAGGCGCGAGCGCTCATCGAAGGTGGTGTCGACCTCCTCATCATCGAAACCATGTTCGACCTCCTTACCGTGAAGGCCGCCATGAACGGCTCTCGCCGAGCGATGCGAGCAGAGGGTCGTGAAGTCCCGCTTCAGGTGCAGGTCACGATGGAACTCACCGGTCGCATGCTGCCCGGTACCGAAATTGCAGCGGCTCTTGCCGCGATTGACCCCCTCCACCCCGATGTCATTGGTATCAACTGTGCGACTGGACCAGTCGAAATGGGCGAACATCTTCGCCATCTGGCCGCCCACGCCCGCATGCCGATCTCATGCATTCCAAATGCTGGTCTGCCCAGTGTCGTTGACGGACACATGCATTACGACCTCTCCCCCGAAGGTCTGGCCGACCACCATGAACGATTCATCACCGAACTCGGTGTGAACATCGTTGGCGGCTGCTGCGGGACAACTCCCGAGCACCTCGCTGCTGTTGTCGAACGTTGCCGCGATCTCACCCCGGCACCACGCAACCCCATGCACGAGGCCGGCGCAACATCTATCTATTCGCTCGTTCCATTTGAGCAAGACACCTCTTTCATGATCATCGGCGAACGCACGAATGCCAACGGCTCGAAGAAGTTCCGCGATGCTCTCCTCGATTCCGATCTCGATACATGCGTTCAGATGGCCAAAGATCAGGTACGCGAGGGTGCACACGTTCTCGATGTCTGTGTCGATTACGTCGGGCGCGATGGAGCCAACGACATGGATGAGCTGGCGAAATTGCTCGCCACACAGTCCAGCGTTCCGCTCGTGCTGGATTCGACCGAACCCGAGGTATTGGAGGCAGGACTTTCTTGGCTCGGGGGTCGCGCGATCCTCAACTCCGCCAATCTCGAAGACAGCGACACTGAAGGCAGTCGCCTTGATCGGGTAATGAAACTCGCCGCCGAATACGGCGCTGCGGTGATCTGTCTTCTCATCGATGAAGAAGGTCAGGCACGCGATATTGAATGGAAGTTGCGGATTGCCCACCGCATTCACGATCTCGCCGTAAATCGCTACGGCTTGGAACCCAGCGATCTGATTTTTGATGCGCTCACGTTCCCGCTTTCTACGGGTGACGACGACCTTCGCGGCGATGCAGTTGCCACGATTGAAGCGATCCGCCGTATCAAAGCTGAGTTGCCTGGCGTCTTCACAACGCTTGGCGTTTCCAACGTTTCCTTTGGTCTCAAGCCTGCCGCTCGCCATGT
>JAEMTX010000122.1 GCA_016462055.1 Acidimicrobiia bacterium
TTTTGAAGATCTCCCGGATGTGTCGATCCACACGCGTCGTTGATATTGCGCCCATCTGGTTGTGCATGCAGCACTTCGACATCGAGACCGAGACCGCGAAAGATCCCAGGGGCTACTGAAGAGGCCGAGCCGTTCGCGCAATCGATCACGATGCGCGTGGGGGCTACTGCAGAAACTGATGACGCGACCGCGTCGCACCATTCGGCGACAGCGTTGACGTCTGTCTCGATTCCAATTACCAATTCTGTTTCGACGCCGGCTTCCGCACGGGCAACAACCGCGTCGAGCGCTTCTTCAAGCGCCGTTTCAAGATCGTCGGACAACTTACGGCCGCCAGCAGCGAAGAACTTGATGCCGTTATCCGACCACGGGTTATGCGATGCGGAAATCACTGCACCTGGTAGTCCGCGTTGCGCACAGATCCATGCAACTGCAGGAGTGGGGACAACTCCCATGCTCAGCGGCTGCGCGCCGCCACGAGAAAGTCCAACGGCCAAGGCATTTTCAAGACGCTCGCCGGATTCACGGGTATCGCGACCGATAACAAATCCTGAGGTTCCAAGAACCTGCGTTGCGGCCTGACCTAACGCAGCAACAAGCGCGTCAGTGAACTCAGATGCGGGTCCGCGTACACCGTCGGTTCCGAATCGGAGAGTCATGAGTTAGGAAGAAACGAACTCGCCAAACAAGGCGAGAACGAATAGGTCAGCGCTTCGAGTACTGCGGAGCCTTACGGGCCTTCTTGAGGCCGTACTTCTTGGATTCCTTCTTACGATCATCGCGAGTAAGGAAGCCGGCCTTCTTGAGCTCGCCGCGCAGTTCGGGATCGAGTTCGATAAGCGCTCGGGCAATGCCATGACGAAGTGCGCCGGCTTGTCCCGAGACTCCGCCACCGTCGATGTTGCACACGATGTCATAGACCTCGTCGGTGCTTGTAAGACGAAGCGGTTCGGTGAGAATCATGCGGTGAGTTTCCGAAGGGAAGTAGTCGGCAACTGGACGCTTGTTCACAGTGATGGTGCCTGAGCCTGGACGCAGCATGACGCGTGCAACTGCACGCTTACGACGACCGGTTGACTGAACGAGAGGGTTCGACATTGTCTGTTCCTTGCCGCTCAGCGAGCCTTGGCGTGGGCGAATTCGATGGTCTGCGGATCCTGTGCGGTGTGATTGTGTACGGGACCGGCATACACCTTGAGCTTCTTGATCATCTGACGACCAAGACGGTTCTTCGGGATCATGCCGCGCACCGCACGACGAACTGCTTCGTCGGGCTTTTCGGCGATCAACTGACCGTAGGACTTTGTGCGCAGACCGCCCGGGTAACCGGAGTGACGATGCACGAAGAGTTTGTCACCCTTGTTCGAGGTCAGCACAACCTTGTCGGCGTTAATCACGATGACGTGATCGCCGGTATCGATGTGCGGGGTGTACGTGGGCTTGTGCTTACCACGAAGAATGGTTGCAACTTCGGTAGCGAGTCGACCGAGGACCATGCCTTCGGCATCGACCACGTACCACGAGCGCTGGATCTCACTGACCTTTGGGGTGTAGGTGCGCACGGCGCAGCCCTTCTGCTTGGGTCCACCCGAAGGTGGCTTTCGAACGAAAGCCCCAGCGTCGGCAGATGAACTGCGCACCGGAGCGGAGGAAAGAGCCTACGGGGAGCCCTTGAACTGAGGCAACTCGCCGATTTCAGTACCCGACTTCCCAGAGACAAAGCCCCTGCGGCGGGGCCACTCCCCCGGCCTGCGATCGGTCCTGGGACCGGATGATTCCGGCCATTTCCCCGGGTCGGCGAAGGCCCCGGCCCATTTCGATCAGCGTGCCCACAATGGATCGGACCATTTGGTGGCAATAGGAGGAGGCGGTGATATCGAACCGCAGGATGCCATCACCTGCCTCATGCCATCGGGCCTCTCGGACCCGGCGCATGAGCGAGGGTTCGAATCCGGTGACCGGATTGGGCTTGGGTCGGCGACAAAAGCTTGAGAAATTGTGAAGTCCATAGAGGGCGTCACAGCCCAACTGCAGCGAATGAAGTTCGAGATCTTGCGGAACCCACCAGGAGGTGGCGGCCAAAAATGGATCAGGAACTGGCCGATTCACGATGGTGTAGCGATACGAGCGCGTCATCGCAGAGAAACGGGCATCGAAATCAGCGGCCGCGAGTTCTGCGTCGCGAACAACAATCGACGGGACTGACTGCTGATTAATCGCGCGAGCTAAACGAGCCGGCGAACCTTTTCCAGAAGCGACGAGATCGGAATCGACGTCGAACGAAATAACTTGTCCCCACGCGTGCACTCCTGCATCGGTGCGACCAGCAACCGAAAGCACCACCGGGTGTTCAACGCATCGTTCCAGTTCAGTACGAATGGCGCCAGAGACAGTTGTGACACCCTCATTCTCGGCCATCCCGCGAAACTTTGAACCGTCATACGCGACGGTCATACGCACCCGCGTGAAACCAGCAGCCGGCGCGGGGATATCGATAGCGGCACGTTCTGCATGCGGTTCGCTATCGCAACCACTTGCGCTATCGGTTGGTGAATCAGTCTCCAGACGCGAACCGACCGACCACAGTGGGTCGGTCGAGATCACGTTCATAACAGTCCGATCCGGACGAAGACGATTCAGACGAGTTCGATACGAGCCATCGACGCATTGTCGCCTTGGCGCGGGCCGAGCTTGAGGATGCGTGTGTAGCCACCGGGGCGTCCTTCATAACGCGGTGCGATGTCGGAAAACAGCTTGGAGGCCATTTCCTTATCGCCCATGAATGACACGACCTGACGATGGCGATGAACGCCACCCTTCTTGGCCTTCGTGATGAGCTTTTCTGCGATCGGGCGAAGTGCCTTGGCCTTCGCCTCGGTGGTGACAATCCCTTCGGCAGCAAACAACGATGCTGCGAGATTGGCCATCATGAGACGTTGGTGGGAGGCGCTACCGCCAAATCGCTTCGACTTACGTGGAGTTCCTGGCATGGTGGATCAGTCCCGGTTCTTGAGCGACAAACCGCGCTCGTCAAGTTTCAGAATGACCTCGTCAAGCGACTTCTGACCGAAGTTCGTCACCGCAAGAAGATCGTCCTCTGACTTGAGGAGAAGTTCACCAACGGTGTTGACCTGGGCACGCTTGAGGCAGTTACGGGGACGCTCGGAAAGATCGAGGTCCTCGATGAGGAGGTCGAGATCGGGTGAGCCGGCATGAGTAATGCTGACTTCACCGAGTTCGAGACCCTGGGGCTCGTCGCTCATTTCGGCAACCAGTGTGACCAGTGCCTGAAGTGTTGAACCAGCAGAGGCGAGCGCCTCACGAGCGGTGATCGTGCCGTCGGTCTCGATGTCGAGAACCAAACGATCGAACTCCGTCGACTGCTCAACGCGAGTCGGTTCCACAACGAACGTCACGCGACGCACAGGAGAGAAGATCGAGTCAACCGGGATCACACCAATGGTGTTAGTCGACTTGTTCCGCTCGGCCGACACATAGCCACGACCCTTTTCAACGGTCACGTCGACGGCAAGTCGACCTGACTCGTTGATGGTGGCGATGTGAAGTTCAGGGTTGAGAATCTCGACGTCGGAAGTCGTCACGATGTCACCTGCGGTGACCTCGGCCGGACCCTTTACGTCGATGCGAAGCGTCACGGCTTCGTCACTGTGCACCCGAAGGACGAGGTCCTTGAGGTTCAAAATGACGTCGGTGACGTCTTCAGTAACACCCTTGATGGTGTCGAATTCATGGAGAGCCTCGTCGAACCGCACCTGAGTGACGGCTGCGCCGGGGATTGATGAGAGAAGGGTGCGACGCAATGAGTTGCCAAGCGTGTGGCCAAAGCCAGGCTCGAGCGGTCCCACTGCAAACAACTGACGATCGCCATCGGCGTCGTCAAGCGCTTCAACCTTCGGTCGCTGCATAACCAGCATGTGTTCCTACCTCGGATCCGTACGTTCGATTTCGTGAACTTGCACAGGGTCGGGATGGTCCCGCCCCGGGACACTTACTTGGAATAGAGCTCGACGATGAGCTGCTCGCGCACCGGCACGTCGATCTGATCGCGGAGGGGAATCGCAAGAACAGTGGTGCTAAAGCCACCGTCTCCAGACTCGAGCCACGCCGGAGGCGTGCGATCGAGAACTTCGCGATTCCACTGGATAACGACCAGTTCACGTGTCTTGTCGCGAAGGGTGATGATGTCGCCCTTGCGAACCCGATAGCTCGGGATGTCGACGCGCTTGCCGTTGACATTGATGTGTCCGTGACCGACAAACTGACGAGCCTGCGGACGAGTCGCTGCCCAACCTGAGCGGTAGACAACATTGTCGAGACGCAGTTCAAGGAACCGGAGCATGTTCTCGCCGGTCACGCCCTCGCGGCGATTCGCTTCCTCGTAGAGGTTGCGGAACTGCCTCTCGGAAAGCCCGTAGGTGAAGCGCGCCTTCTGCTTTTCCTGCATTTGGAGCAGGTACTCGCTGGGGTTGCCACGACGACGCGTACGTCCGTGTTCACCCGGCGGGTAGGGGCGCTTCTCAAGAGCGACAGTTTCGCCCTTCGTTCCAAAGATGTTGGTGCCAAGACGACGCGAGACGCGTGCCTTAGGGCCGGTATAGCGAGCCATGTTCAGACCCTCCGACGCTTGGGCTGACGACAACCGTTATGCGGGACAGGAGTGACGTCCTTGATTCCCGTTACTTCGATGCCGGCGCTCTGGATGCTACGAATCGCGGTTTCACGACCCGAGCCTGGACCTTTAACGAGCACATCGACCTTGCGGACTCCGTGCTCCATCGCTCGCTTTGCACACTGCTCAGCGGCCATCTGCGCGGCGAACGGTGTCGACTTACGTGAGCCCTTGAAACCGACATTGCCGGCCGATGCCCACGAAAGAATGTTGCCGTCCTGATCGGAGATGCTGACGATGGTGTTGTTGAACGAGCTCTTGATGTGAGCGACGCCATGCGTGACGTGCTTGCGTTCCTTCTTGCGGGGCCGACGGCCACCACTTGCTGGCTTTGCCATTAGCGCGCCACCTTCTTCTTACCGGCAACGGTCTTCTTGGGACCCTTACGGGTACGAGCATTGGTGTGAGTGCGCTGACCGCGAACGGGAAGACCGCGACGGTGACGCAGACCCTGGTAGCAACCGATTTCCATCTTGCGGCGGATGTCTTGATCGACATCGCGACGCAGATCGCCTTCAACCTTCAGGCTGGCATCGATGTAGCCACGAATCTTGTTGACCTCTTCATCGGTGAGGTCGCGAACTCGAGTACTTGGGTTGATCTCGGTGGCTTCACAGATCTGCTTAGCGATCGTGTTACCGATTCCGTAGATGTAGGTAAGGCTGATTTCCAGGCGCTTTTCACGCGGGATATCAACACCGGAGATACGTGCCATGGATCAGCCCTGCCGTTGCTTGTGACGAGGGTTCTCACAAATGACCTGCACGCGACCATGGCGGCGGATCACTTTGCACTTCTCACAGATCTTCTTGACGCTTGGACGTACTTTCACTGCGTTTGTTCCTTTCGCCCGGACTCTGCCGGGAACATCGGAGCGAAGTTGTCGGCCGAAGCCAAACCCCTCCGATGGGCCTGATCCTTCTGATCAGACACTCGCTTGTGTTCAGTTGTGGGTGTTACTTGTACCGATAGGTGATCCGGCCACGAGTGAGGTCGTAGGGCGTCAGCTCAACTTGGACGCGATCGCCGGGCAGAATTCGGATGTAATGCATCCGCATTTTCCCAGAGATATGGGCCAAAACTGTGTGGCCGTTTTCGAGTTCGACGCGGAAC
>JAEMTX010000327.1 GCA_016462055.1 Acidimicrobiia bacterium
CATTCACGATTGCGTTCAACTACGGCGGCCGGGCAGAACTGGTCGATGCGGTTAAGCAACTTGTGGCCGAAGGCGTTCCGGCCGACAAGATCGACGAGAAGGCGATTGCGAAGCGTTTGTACGACCCGCAGATGCCCGATCCCGATCTTGTCGTGCGAACCTCTGGCGAATTCCGTACTTCTAACTTCCTTATGTGGGAAGCGGCCTACAGCGAACTTGTTTTCACCGACACGCTGTGGCCCGACTTCCGTCGCGAGAATCTTTTCGACGCGGTGCGCGAATACCAAGCGCGAGACCGTCGATTCGGTGGCTTGAGCCCCGAAGCCTGATCGGCATACAACATGGGAAAAGGCAAGATTCATCGCGATGAAGGAATCGTGCTTCGAACCTACAAACTTGGTGAGGCCGATCGCATCGTGGTTTTTCTCACGAAAGATCGCGGCAAAGTGCGCGCCGTCGCAAAGGGTGTACGCAAGACCAAGTCGAAGTTTGGATCGCGTCTCGAGCCGATGAGCCATTGCGTCTTGCAGTTTTACGAAGGACGCGAACTTGATCTCGTGACCCAAGCGGAAAGTGTCGACAATTTTCGTGCTATTCGCGAAGACCTCGATCGCATTAGTCGCGGAGTGTCAATGCTGGAAGTGGCTGACCAGCTCGCGCAAGAAGGTGAAGTCAATCCACAGCTCTACCGGATGTTGTTGGGTGCGTTGCGAACGCTTGAGAGTTCCGCCTCACCATTAGTGACGCCTGCGTTCTATTGGAAGGTATTGGCGCTTGAGGGCTACCGGCCTGAAGTCGATACGTGTGTGCAATGTGGCGCTGACGATGTGCCCCTGATTGCCTTCGATGTCGAAAGTGGCGGCTTGCTCTGTCGGGTGTGTCGCCGGGGTACGCCGATTACGGCGGAAGCAGTCGTGCTGTTGCGTCAGATTCTCGGCGGAGAACTAAACGACGCGTTAGCGGCGGGCGAATCACCCGATGCGGCTGCGGTAGTGCATGAGGTTGATCAACTCGCGATCCGCGCGGTGGAACATCATTTGGAACGACGACTTCGCTCGGTGAACGTTCTCGATCATTGAGCTCTTCGCTAATGATCCAAATGGCCCATTTGCGATCGAACAGGTGTTCGGTAGATTCCTCGTATGGAGTCACGAACAGCCCTTCTCGAAAGAGTTTCTTCTCAGTTCGAAGATCTGGCGCGGGCGATTCACGAGCTCGTCGTGCCGATCGACGGGGACGCACTTGTCGATGTTCGCAGATTGCTCGATGCGCTCACTGCCCGCGTGGCATTGGCCGAAGCCGCATTTGTTTCTGCTGGCCTGCACGAACTCGATGGCGCCGGATCAATGGCCACCTGGCTGCGTCATCGAAGTGGATTGACCGATGCCGATGCTCGTCGTGCGTCGCGTCGTGCAGAACGGTTGGCTTGCTGGCGCAGTTTCGGCGACGCGTGGGTGCGCGGTGATATTGCCGGATCAGTTGTCGATGCAGCAGTCGCAATCATCCCCGACCGGCACGTGGAACGGTTCTCACTTCACGACGAGGAAACCGTGCGGGCGCTCGATGGCTTGTCTACACATGAATCTCGTATGGCTCTTCGTCACTGGGTCGAATGGGCCGACGCCGAACTTGAAGCCGAA
>JAEMTX010000328.1:0-780 GCA_016462055.1 Acidimicrobiia bacterium
GTATTCGTCGAGCGTTGCGTCAATGTGAAGGACCGGCCAGAAGCCCGCTGGTCCGTCGTGGCCGATGATGACCTCGCCCCGAAACAGTCGGCGCATCAGCCCGGCGAAATCTTCCATTTGGGCTGTGGTGATTCGGCCAATGCCGAATGCATCTTGCATCGGCGCAATGCCACGACCGAGGCCCAATGTGAAACGGCCACCAGTGAGACTTTGCATCGTGCGCGCAAACCCGGCTGTAACGATCGGGTGGCGAGTGTTGTGGTTTGTCGCCGCGGTCGAGATCGCAATGCGTTCGCTCACCGCGCCAACCGCGCCACACAACGTGGCGGCTTCCTTCTTGTTGTAGCGCTCGCTGACGAACACGCGGCCAAAGCCCAACGCTTCGCCTTCACGAACCTCGGCAATGAGGTCGCGAGAGGAATCGGGCTGGCCGGGAAGTGTGTAGAAGCCAAGTTCAGGCAGGACGGTGGCGGTCATCTACTGGGGCACGATCGTCGATGTGGCGGGCATGGCGGTTCCTTGGTTTTGAGGCTCGTCTTTGCGGTGTCTGACGGTTTATCAGTTACTGTCAGAGGCATGCGAGGCATCATTTCTTGGGGGGCTTACCTCCCGTATCGACGGCTTGATAAGTCACAAATTTCCGCTTTCATCGGACAGGGAGGCGGCCGCGGTACACGGGCGGTTGCTTCGTTCGATGAAGACACAACGTCAATGGGTGTCGAGGCAGCACGCCTGGCACTTCGTGGTGCTGACGTTTCCGGCGCTTCGGCTCCCGAGGCA
>JAEMTX010000328.1:790-1638 GCA_016462055.1 Acidimicrobiia bacterium
AGTCCTCTTCGGCACGGCGCTTCCTGCCTACGCCGACAAAACCAACGCCACAGCGATCCACGCGGCACTGCGTCTGCCGTCTGAAGTTCCGGCATTCGATATGGGCGCGTCGGTGGGCTCCACTGCCGGCGCTCTGCGCCTTGCTCTTTCCACGGTGGGCAATCGACTCGTTGTCACCTCCGATATGCGCACCGGTCTGGCCGGTTCGGCCGATGAAGCCAATGGCGGCGATGCTGCCGCCGCCTTTGTGATTGGTGAGAGCGATGCAGTGGTTGCCGAATACATCGGCGGGGCCAGCATCACCGAGGAATTCATCGATCGCTGGCGCACCCCGGGCGACATTCGCTCGAAGGTGTGGGACGACAAGTTCTCTGAACTCACCTATGTCGCTGCCGGGCGTCAGGCCTATAAGAACGCTCTCGAAGCCGCCGGGGTAAGCGCTGATCAGATCGATCTTGTTGCCGTTGCTGCGCCGACTGCACGTATCGGTGCCGCACTTGCCTCAAAGGTCGGCGCAGCCAAGGTTGTCGACGACCTCACCGCCACGATTGGTTGCACCGGCGCTGCCCAGCCCGGTCTGGTGCTGGCCAACGCACTTGAAAACGCTGAGCCTGGACAAACCATCGCATTGGTCGTTCTCGCCGATGGCGCCAATGTCATGATCCTGCGCACGACTCCTGCGCTGGCTAAGTACACGCCCACTCGCTCGATTGCGACACAACTCGCATCGGGTGCGCCACTGGCCTACGGCCGATTCCTTTCATGGCGCGGCATGATCAATGTCGAACCGCCTCGTCGTCCCGAACCGGCCCGTCCTTCGGGAACCGCCGCTGCACGTACGACCGATT
>JAEMTX010000329.1 GCA_016462055.1 Acidimicrobiia bacterium
GTTGCTCTAACGTTGGTGTGGTCAATCAAGGGGGACTCATGAGCCAGCGCACGACGAACGCGACGGAACTCGGACTCGATATTCGTCCGATGACCGGTTACACCGGCGCAGAAATTTTCGGTGTTGATCTGACAAAGCCCATTGAACCTGAAGTGGCCACGGAGATCCGTGCCGCCCTGTTGCAGTGGAAGGTCGTGTTCTTTCGTGATCAGTTCATCGACCGTGATCAGCACCTCGCTCTTGCGCGCGCCTTTGGCGATCCACTTCCGGGTCATCCTACGTTCCCGCCGTCGTTTCCTGATTACCCCGAGATCTTGCTGCTCGATAATCAACAAGGCACCGCAGGTGTGAAAGAGAAGAAGGGTTCTAGCGGTCCCCGTATCGAAAGCCGTTGGCACACCGATGTGAAATTTATTGAAGCTCCGCCAATGGGATCGATTCTTCGGGCCGTTGTCGTTCCTCCCTATGGTGGCGATACGCAGTGGTCGAACCTTGCGATGGCGTACAACTATCTCTCGCCCGAGATCAAGGCCTTCATCGACGGTCTCCACGCTGTGAATCACAATGCGCTCCCGATCGATCGCGGCGAAATGCCGGGCGAGATCGCGAAGGCGTTTATGTCAAAGCCGCTGCGCGCGGTGCACCCAGTCGTTCGAGTGCATCCCGAAACTGGCGAGAAGGTTATTTTCGTCGAACCCAACTTCACCGATTACATCGTTGAGTTGTCGCGTCGAGAGAGCAACCACATTCTCGCAATGCTCTATGAGCATTTGCAGCGCCAAGAGTTCACAGTTCGTTTCCGATGGGAGCCAGGAAGCATCGCGTTCTGGGACAATCGGGCGACCGCACACATCGTTCCTACGGATATTCCCAAGGGTATGCATCGTTGTCATGAACGGATCACGATTGCTGGCGATATCCCGGTAGACCCTGCCGGCAACAAGTCCTATGTTCTTGAGCCCGACGTTTGATGCAGTTTTTGTCTATCGAAATGCTTTGAACATCAAATACGCGCCAAAGATGACTTCGATCACTATGCCAATCACGCGCTGGTGACGATCGATTGAAGCACGCAGTTTGTTCAAGGGCGGAGTTGCGATCTTCGGAAATCCAACAGCGAATCCGTAGATGAAGAGAATCGGTGCTGCTGCGATGAGGAATGCGATTGCAACGGCAACTGCTTTGTCGGAGGTCGAGACGTCGCTAGCGCTGATGGACCGCATCGCTGGGATGTACAGCAAGATCGTGGAGAAGTTCGTGACCATGATCGCCAGACCAAGGAGAAACGCCGAGGTCAGGCCCGGAGTTTTCGCGTCCTTCGTATCGCCGCCAACAGGGGCTACCGAGTTATGAACAAAGGATCGCAGGATCGTTCCCAATGCCAGGAGCAGCAAGAGACTGCCAGTGACGACATCGACCGTTTTCGTGATCGAGACCTGTGCAGGTGAACTCGAGGTTGTGTGTGAGAGAAGCAGCCCAACTGCTGTGATCGCGCCGAAAACAAGCAGAAGGCCAAGAAGGAACATCGAGGCCCGGGCCTTGGATCGCTTGCCCGACAAAATGAGCAACTCGAGCGCGAGAACAGTTGGGCTAACAGCCGCACCGAGCGAAAGAGCGATGACCTTAGAAAGCAG
>JAEMTX010000330.1 GCA_016462055.1 Acidimicrobiia bacterium
GCGGGCGGGTGGGTTCGATGTGGTCAACAAGGTTGGGAAGGTTCACGAGGTCCCACGCACCGTTCGCCATCTCAAGAAAGAGCTCGTCGGGGACGTTGATCCACGGATCGAAGAACGGGGAGTACTCGATGCGAGCTGCGTCTCGAAATTTGATGGTGCGCTGAATAAACCACTCGCGCATGATCGGCTCGTCCGCATGCAAGTAAATGCTCACGTCGAACGCATCGTGGAACTGCAAGGCATTCACACCTTCGAAGATCAACACGTCGACACGCCCAACTTCGACGACCTCATCGATGATGTCGTAGGTGTGGTGGTCATAGACCGGAACCGACGATGGCTTGCCCGCTCTGACTTCGGCGAGAAACGCGGCAATCGCGGCAACGTCATAACTGTCGGGGAACCCTTTGCGGTCGCTCAGGCCCTGCTCGGCAAGGACGGAGTTGGGGTAGAGAAACCCATCGCTGGCGATGACAGCGACATCGAGGCCGGTGTCTTCGGAAAGAAGCGTGGCAATGGCGTTGCTGAACGTGCTTTTTCCGACGGCCACTCCGCCAGTGACCCCAACAATCACGGTGGAACCCTTAATCGCGTGCGCTCCAATGATGAGCGACAGGATTGGGTCGAGATCAGGTGGGCTCACACCGAAACGCTAGGTCGCAGAAGATCGCAAGGTGAAGTGGAACTTCCAGTGGTCCTACACTCGTCGCACTGCCCGATTATCGGATCGGCGCACCGCAGCAGGGGGACAGAACATGGGTATGCCGACAGATCTCGGCATTGTTGATCTCGGTATGGGTTTCCCATATACGAGCGTCGAAGACAAGAAGGCCGCGTACGACTTCTTCAAGGCCAACCTGAAGGACAACGAATCGCTGAAGGAAATGGAATTCCCGGCGCAGTACATGTTCAAAGATGTCCCCGATGTCGTGACGCCCGATACCGATGTCGTTGCCTGGATCGTTGAAAAGATGGACGCGTTCAATATCGAACAGTGCATGACCGGTGTGAACGAACATTCAATTCGCGCAAAGGCCGAGCATCCAGGTCGCTTCCATCTCTGTGCGCAAGCTGATCCCAACAAGGGCATGGAAACCGTTCGCAACCTGAAGCGCCTCAAAGCCGAGAACAACATCGTTGCTGCCATGACATTCCCCAGTGGCATGGTTCCGCAGGTCGGCGTAGGCGACAAGAAGATGTACCCGATCTATGCCACGTGTTGTGAACTCGACATTCCGATCTGCATCAACGGCGGAATCGTTGGGCCGCGTATGCCAAGTTGGCCGCAACACGTCGAACAGTTCGACGAAGTTCTCTACGACTTCCCCGACCTGACCATGGTGATGATGCACGGTGGCGAGCCGTGGACCGAACTCGCAGTGAAACTCATGCTCAAGTGGCCAGGGCTTCATTACATGACGAGCGCATTTGCTCCGAAGCATTACCCCAAGGACATCATCAAGTACGCGAACACTCGCGGCAGCGACAAGATCATGTATTGCGGATATTTCCCTGCTGGCCTTTCGCTCGAGCGTCAGTTCTCGGATATGCCGAACGTTCCGTTTAACGACAATGTGTGGCCGAAGTTCTTGCGCGAAAATGCATTGCGCGTCTTCAAACTCGATCAAG
>JAEMTX010000331.1 GCA_016462055.1 Acidimicrobiia bacterium
CCACGCGCGCACTGGCAAGACCGACGAGCGCACCGTTGGCTAACGCCACGACAACGACTGCACCACTGTTCACATCGGAGATGAACTGCGCGATCTCGATCGGCGCGCTGTCGGAAACCGCTCGCAACGCTTCGAGAAGCCGCACCGCGGCCCCGATATCGGATGGTGCGAGGTCGCATACCTGATAATCCATAACCGGATACTCGTCGTCAATCCCATGTAAATCAACACCGAGCTCGATTTTCTTTGGATGTCAGACTGCGCCAGTGCTTTCCGGGGGCAGGCCGCCTCGGGGCGGCCTAATGGTCATTATTGAGCGGTCCTACATGAGCACCGGTGAGCAGAATACGCCGTAGCTCAGCAAACCTAGGAAAAACTTGCGACCTGATCCACCGCCTCATCGAACATGGTCGGATTCGCAGAAACACGTATCCAACTGTTGTTTTGCCTGCTCGGTGTGTACCTCCGGCACTGTCCATGCGAGACTCTGGAGAGGCCTCGCAATGGGAGATTCATGAAGATTCATCTGGATACAGAGAAATGTCAGGGTCATGGACGTTGCTACAGCCTCGCCCCAGAGTTGTTTGACTGCGACGATCTTGGCACTGCCGTTGTGATTGTCACTGGCGAACTCAACGATGAACAACTGGCGAAGGCGAAGCTTGCGGCCGGCAACTGCCCCGAATTCGCGATCACGATTGGCGACTGAACATGATCAACCCTCCTGTTACCGATTTTGCAACTGACTTCGATCACACCGACGAGGCGTGGGTCGCCGACCCATACCCGATCATGGAAGATCTTCGCGAGCGTTGCCCCGTTGCCCACAGCGACCGCTATGGCGGCCTCTGGGCGCCAATGACCTACGACACTGTCGCGGCAATCGCCAACGACACGGAACATTTCACTTCACGCACCGTCGTTATTAATAACGGTCGACCTGGTGATGATGCTCTGCCAGCGCCGATCGGCGTTGCTCCTCCGATCTCCTCCGATCCTCCGTTCCACGAGATCGCCCGCCGACTCCTCCTCCCAGCATTTGCGCCGCGACCAATCGCTGCCCTTGAACCGTTCACACGCGAACTTTGCGCAGGCTTTCTCGATAAAATTGGCGATGCCGAATTCGTCGACGCCAGTGTTCAGTACGCCGAACACATTCCGGTTGGTCTCATCGCAAAACTGTGCGGACTTCCCCAAGAAGACGGCCCACAGTTTCGCGAATTTGTTCGGATCGTCCTAGAAGGCGTTGACCTCCCCGCCGAAGAACGCATCGAGGCGTTTATACCGGTCCAGGAGTACATCAGCGCTGCAGTTCGCGAGCGTCGCGAAAACCCCGACGACGGACTCATCAGTTACTTGCTTGATGCCGAGATCATGGGCAACAAACTTTCCGATGAACATGTCTTCGGTTCGATCATTCTGTTGATCGTGGCGGGCATCGACACAACCTGGTCGGCCATCGGTTCATCGATCTGGCACTTGGCCAACAACCCCGAAGATCTGGCTCGACTTATTGCTCACCCCGAACTGCTGCCTTCCGCCGTCGAAGAGTTCCTTCGTGCCTATGCACCAGTCTCAATGGCTCGTCTCGTCAAGGAAGATTTTGAGTTTCAAGGCTGTCCAATGA
>JAEMTX010000332.1 GCA_016462055.1 Acidimicrobiia bacterium
AACGAGAGCAGTTCGTCGCCTGAAGGCAAAGTGCGATACTCGGGATCGCGGCGCAGAACACCACGGAGAACAACAAGGTTGGTTCCGCAGGGAACGAGTTGTGAAGTAGCAGACGCCTGAGCGATTGAGGCATTGCCTCGAGTAACAGAAGTGGCCATGTGACCTCCCAAAGTTGCGATCGGTGACACCGATCGGTGGACATTGGGGAAGTGCTTCAGACCGTAGATCTCAGGTGAGACAGTTCACCGAAGCGCAGCAACGCGACGTCGAATATCAGCGAAATCGGGATCGACGGCTTCCACACGTCCGAACATTGTTCGGGCCTTCGGGAGGTCGCCACTGCGCTCATAAAGATCGGCCAGTGCATAGGCACGGCGTAAATGATGAGGCATGGGGCGCTTGGGGAAGTTGAAGCCTTGTTCGAGGAGCGAGATTGCCGCGCCAAGATCATCGCGGTCAGCAAACGAGCCCGCCATGACGATTCGGCCTTCTGTTACTAGTTCGGCACTCGGTGACGCTTCTCGAAGTTCATTCCAAAGTTCTGCGACCTGCGTCCACTGACGCATCGCCCGATAGCAATCGGCCAGCACTGGGTGCTGATCGGTTGAATTACTCAACAACCGAAACGCTTCGAGTTCGCGCGCTGCTGGCTTCCAGTTCTCTTTCCGATACAGCGTGAGTCCGTATAGCTCGTGGACCGCCGCCACAGTCGGCGCCTCGTCAACGAGTTTCTTGAGAATACGGGCGGCATCGCCAAAGCGATCGGCTTCGAAATGTTCAGCTGCTTCGGTCAAGCGCTTTTCAACACGTTCGGTACGAGCGTTCCCGACGGCGCGACTTAATTGTTCGCGCACCTCGCCGGCAAGATCTATAGGTGCTGGGTCTCGTCGACGAGATGTACTTCGAGTGGATGCGCCCGAAGTTTCGTCGCGCACATCGATGATCAGCGCATCATCTTCCGCAGCACGCGCATCGTTGGCTGCGCGTCGTTCGGCATCGGTTGCTTCGTCGGGAATCGAACCAGGGGCTGCTCTTCGCACTGCATCGGGTCGGCGCTGGGGTGTCGCTGCTTCGACTGCATCGCGCCAAGCGCGTGATGCACCAACGACACGGCGACCCGTGGCCGCTCCTGCCCCACGACGCGCCACACCGCCCCAAGTACGGGGCGTTTCGAGCGGTGGACCTTCTGCCCATCCGTCTTCGGTCGTTGACCGCCGGGTGGCACGGTCGTCGCCACCGCTGCGAGCCCGACCGCTTGGCGCACCACCAGAACGGGAGCGATCCGAACTCGGCGCACTACGGCTGGGGCGGCCGGTACTCGAGCGGTCGGAGGATCCCGATCGACTTGAGGAACCGGATCGACCCGAGGATCCTGACGGTTTCGACCCTGATCCACCCTTGGGGCCGCCGCTAGAACCACCCTTCGAACTGCCTCTCGGCGCCCCTTTCGGAGCTCCACCCTTGGGGGCGGGCCGGGATCCTCCACGAGGGCTACTTGACTTGCCCGAGCGCGACGAACCGGAAGAAGGGGGACTGGCCATAGGACCAACCTACCGGCACAGGACACCGACCTTGAAAACCTGGAAATCGAGGCGCCCAAAGTGTTCAGAAAATTGACGGAA
>JAEMTX010000333.1 GCA_016462055.1 Acidimicrobiia bacterium
CTCCATGTCGATGAAGTCGATGACGATGATTCCGCCAATATCGCGCAGGCGCAACTGCTTTGCGATTTCGACTGCAGCTTCGAGGTTGTTTCGGTAAACGGTTTCCTCAAGGCTTTTCGATCCGACGTTCTTGCCGGTGTTCACATCGATCACCGTGAGTGCTTCGGTGTGCTCAATGATGAGTGAACCGCCGGAAGGCAACCACACCTTGCGGTCGAGCGCCTTGTGAACCTGCTCGTGTACATGGTGTCGCTCGAAGATCGAGAGAGGTTCGGTGGAGCGGTCGTAGAACTCGATGCGATCGGCAAGCGCCGGAGAAATACTTGATACGTAGTCGTGCACATCGTTGTAGAGGGCTTCGTCGTCGATGACAACACTTCGATAGTTGTCGCTGAACTCTTCTCGAATGACCCGAACAGCCATATCGGGCTCCCGATAGAGAAGCGCAGGCGCTTGGGCGGTGTTCGCCAGGTTTTCGATTTGTTCCCATTGCGACAGAAGTCGACGCACGTCAGAAGAAATCTCCTCAGAGGTCACACCTTCGGCTGCTGTTCGAACGATGACGCCATGCTGCGGCGGCTTCACCTTGTCGAGGATGTTGCGAAGCCGACGACGTTCGCCATCGTCGAGACGCTTTGAGATGCCATAAGTGCTGGAGTTCGGAATAAGCACCACGAAGCGCCCAGGAAGCGACACTTCTTGGGTGAGGCGTGCTCCCTTGTGAGCGATCGGATTCTTTGTGACCTGACAGATGATTGTTTGGCGCGGTTTCAGTATCTGCTCGATGCGAGCATTGGCAGCAGAGCCTTCGACATCCTCGGCATCGAACTGCACGTCGCCGCGGTAGAGCACTGCATTCTTTGGCGTTGCGATATCGACGAAAGCAGCTTCCATGCCGGGCAGAACGTTCTGCACCTTGCCGAGATAAATGTTGCCGTGAATCTGGGCAACGTCATCGGCGGGGCGAGAAACGTAATGCTCGATGAGGTTTCGGCCTTCGAGCACGGCAATCTGCGTGGCCTCGGGACGAACGCTGACCGCCATCATGTAGCGACCGACTGGGCGGCCGTTGCGCTCACGACCCTTGCGCTTTTCAAGCGTTTCCTCGTCGAGATCTGGCCCATCGCCACCGAGGATCGCCTCAACCGGCTTCGGTGCGACGCCCTTGCGCTGCTGGCCCTTCGGCTGGTTCTGCTGACCATTCTGAGTTTGCTGGCCTTGCTGGGCATTCTGAGCGTTCTGAGCGTTCTGGCCTTGCTGCTGACCGCCACCGCCACGACCACGACCACCTCGACGTCGCCGATTTCCGGTTCGCGGTTGGCCAGAGGCTTGACCCTCGTCCTTCGGAGGCGTGTCGGTCTCATCCGGTTCTGGAGCAGGTCGACTATCGCCAATCTGTGGCTTGGGGGCGACCGGGTCATCGGCGCTATCAGTCTCGTTTGGTCGAGGCTGAGCTCCACCTGAGCGGTTGCGATTTCTTCCGCCACGCGATCCTCGGCGGCGACGCGGACGATTAACGCCATCTCCGCTCGGCGAGGATTCGCCTTCGGACGCGCTCGCTGCACCTGATCCCTCAGGACCCGATTGGGCAACCGTACGAGCCGGTTCCGAAGAAG
>JAEMTX010000123.1:0-826 GCA_016462055.1 Acidimicrobiia bacterium
CTTGAAGCATCACCGCGGCAGCGACCTGGTCGACCATCTGGCGCTGGGAACGTCCCGGCACCGCACCCCCCTGCAGCAGGCGGGTGGCCGTCACCGTGGTGAGTCGCTCATCGTAGGGAACCACCGGGATCGATGTCGCCGCGACGAGTTCGGCGATCTCCAACCGCACCAAAACTGCCGCTGGACCTTCGCTCCCATCAAGGGAAAGTGGGAGTCCGACCACGAGTGTGTCGACCTCCCATTCCGCCGCGATAGCGAGCAGATTGTGGTGATCGATGGCGTGATTCGCTGAGCGCTGCACTGTTTCTATTGGCGAGGCCACCGAACCTGAGGAGACAGCGACACCGATTCGGCGCTCGCCAAGATCGATTCCGAGTGCTCGCACTAGGAACGGACCGCCGCCCGAACAAGATCGAGGGCTTCGTCGAGCGCTTCAGGATCTTTGCCGCCGGCACCTGCGAGGTCGGCGCTCTTACCGCCGCCACCCTTCACTTTTGTTGCCGCATCGGAAATGAGTTCTGAAGCATTGAGACCGGAGTCGGCAGCAACTGCAGCAACGATCGTGACGCCGCCACCTTCGGGTGCAGTCCCGAGCACAACAGCCTTAATGCCGGCACGATCGCGAATGGCAACGGCAAGATCGCGAACACCATCACGATCAAGCCCGTCGACTCGCTCTATAACAATGCCGTCGATAGCGAGATCGGCGAGTTCACCCGATCGTCCGGCAGCCGCCTGGCGCTCGAGATCGCGGATGCGCGTACGAAGTTCTTTCACTTCGGCAACGCGACGCTCGACGGCGTCTACCAATTCGTCGGTGGCTACA
>JAEMTX010000123.1:836-2786 GCA_016462055.1 Acidimicrobiia bacterium
AGGCGCTCAATGGGACCAGTACCCGAAACCGCTTCGATACGGCGAATATTCGAACCAATAGATGCTTCGCTAATGATCTTTACCGGACCAATATCGCCAAGCGCCTTCACGTGGGTGCCGCCGCACAACTCGGTTGAGTGCGGTCCAGCTTCAAGAACCTTCACAACGTCGCCGTATTTGTCGCCAAAGAATGCGATCGCACCGCTTGCTTCGGCTTTGTCTTTTGTAGTTTCATAATGGCGGGCAGGAGAATTTTCAAGGATGTCGGCAGCGACAAGATCTTCGATAGCAATGATTTCGTCGTCGCTCAGTGCGTCGTAATGAGAGAAGTCGAAACGAAGTCGATCAGGTCCCACAAGCGAACCTTGCTGCTTCACATGGTCGCCGAGAGTTTCGCGCAACGCCCAATGAAGAAGATGCGTTGCGGTGTGATTGCGCTTGATGGCATCGCGGCGTTCGCCGTCAATGACTGCATTGACGCTTTGACCGACTTCGATGTCACCTTCGAGAACCTCAAAACGATGTCGAACAACTCCCGGAGCGCCGTAGATCGTTTCGACGATGCGGGCCCGACCAGTTGGAGAAGTAATGACGCCGATGTCGCCCACCTGACCGCCCGATTCGGCGTAGAACGGGGTCTGGTTGAGAACAATCGAATCTTCCGTAACTGCGAGCACATTTGCATCGATGACATAGGAATCGTCGCCAAGAAACAGGGTTGATCCGTGTTCGGCTGAGACGGCAGCGAAGACTTCGACTCCGCCAGCACCACCGCCTTTTCGAGCATCTTTCGCTCGCCGACGTTGTTCTGCCATCTCTGTAGCAAAACCGTCTTCATCGACATCATGACCGCGCTCGAGGGCGATTTCCCGAGTCAATTCAAGGGGAAATCCGTGCGTGTCGTGGAGAAGAAACGCGACCGAACCGCCGATAGTTGCGCCTGGCCCGAGACGATCGAGTTCCGTGTCGAGCAACGCAGTACCCGATTTCAGTGTGGCGCGGAATCGTTCCTCTTCACGCGCAACGACAGTGCGCACAAAGTCTTGCTGCTTGACGAGATCGGGATACGCCTCACCCATAACTTCGACGGTTGTGTCGACGAGGGTCGGTGTCACAAGGTCGGCGACATCGAGCAGATAGGCCTCGCGAACGGCGCGACGGATAATGCGACGAAGCACATAGCCGCGACCTTCGTTTGAAGGAAAGACCCCGTCGCTAACAAGGAAGCTCATCGTGCGCGCATGCTCGGCGAGGATGCGCAGCGAGATATCGGAACGCTCCCCTGCCCCGAGGCGCGTATTGGTGATGCGCTGTGCGGTTTCGACCAGTGGAGCGAGGACGTCGGTTTCAAAAACCGAATCGACACTCTGCAGGACACTAAGGATACGTTCGAGGCCGGCGCCGGTATCGATGTTCTTTTTCGGCAACTCGGTGTCGTGACCATCGGTGTCACGGGCGAACTGCATGAAGACGAGATTCCAAATTTCGAGGAATCGTTCGTCGCTACCTGATGCCGGGCCACCATCCGGGCCATAGGCCGCACCCTTATCGACATAAATCTCAGAACAGGGGCCGCAAGGACCGGGAGGGCCACCAGGTGGGCCCCACCAATTGTCAGCGTCAAGGAACTGAATACGGTCAGGATGAACACCAACTTCGTCACGCCAAATATCGGCAGCTTCCTGATCGCTCAGATGGCAGGTGACCCAGAGCAGTTCGGGATCGATACCGAAGAGATTGGTGACCATGTCCCATGCCATTGGGATGGCTTCATGCTTGAAGTAGTCGCCGAACGAGAAGTTGCCGAGCATTTCAAAAAACGAAAGATGCCGAGCATCACGCCCGACCTCTTCAAGATCGGAATCCTTCCCGCCAGCGCGAACACACTTCTGCACCGTGGTAGCCCGACTGAACGGTGGTTGCTGTTCGCCGAGAAAGTAGGGCTTGAAC
>JAEMTX010000123.1:2796-4713 GCA_016462055.1 Acidimicrobiia bacterium
AAACGGCACCATTCCGGCGACGGTGAAAAGAAGATCAGGATCGTGAGGAATGAGGCTCGCCGAGGGAACAATCGTGTGGCCTCGGGCCTCGAAGAACGAGGTGAATGCTCGGCGCAACTCGTTCGCGGTCATTGGGTTCATGATGCGCTCAGCCTAATGACTGAGCGCAGCAACCTTCGATTCAACTCTGTTGCGCGCTAGGCCCGTCAAGACCGTCATCAGATTCCCACGGCGCCGCTGCGCCATCGTCGTAGTCCACTGGCCCAATGACACGGAAACCTTCACCATCTTCAATAATTCGAGGCTCCGCAGCTTGGGGAGTCGACGGCAACAGGGTTTCCAAGTCGATCGCCACCCGTTCGATCCGCCCAGCACCGCGCCGCTTTGACAGCGTCAATTCAATGATGACTCCGACGATGAATCCCCCGACGATGACGAGAACAGCGATGGCCATGCCGCATTCTAACCATTTTGAATAATTAATGTTCGTCTTGTGTTCTATGAATCAGGTCGGGTCCAGCCCTGGCCCTAATCACCTGAGACTGGCTCCAATTCGGGACCAGCCAGATCCCCCTGCTCAGAGACCGGCGCGCTCGAGTTCTTTGCGAAGCAATGCTTCGGCCTGCTTGCGGGTCTGCTTTGTGGCCTCGGCGTTGGTGCGCAACTCGCCCACCAAAGAAATTCCGCGGTCAACCGCTACTCGGACCCCAGAATCGGCCAATTCCGCCGCGCGAACAGCAGCCTCGCTCACATTCTCGGGCAAATGGCGCCGAGCAAGGTCGCGGGCCCGCAGGTATCCAACCACTGTTCCGGTCACGCCAACTGCAGTGCCCACAGTGAACCAAGTGACGCGTTTGAACATCAGCTGGCCCGTCGGTCGCGTCGTGAAGTGGCGTTGCGAGCGTTACGTAAACGGCGCGATGAGCCGCGTGCCCCGTCGTTGAGCGCCAACGGCTCGACGACATTGAGTTGCGCTTCGTTTCGCGCAAGACGGCGCGCGTTGCGATCAGTAGCAACGGAAACCGATGCCAACTTCACAAGAGGATTGCGCATGACCAACCATGCGAGACGTGACGTTGCTTCGACGCGGGCGCCCACAGTTTCGGCAGTATCAAGCAACGAGTCGACGCGTTCGATCTCGCCGTTCGCAAGAGCGACCGTGGCGCGTAGTTCCGCGACTGCGGTCATTGTTTCTACTCGGAGATCTTCAACCGTCGTTCGGAGCGAACGCAGCGTGGTGATGAGCGACTGCACCGCCATGGCGACGACGACAAGACCGACGATTGCAACCACAATCAGCACGACAGAAACGGTGCTCATGACTGAGGCTCTTGAGGGTGCTGGTTGTGTTCGTCCATGCGATCTCGGACCTCGGCTTCGGCGCCATGGGGGGATGGCTCGTAATAGACCCGACCCTCAAGTTCGGCCGGCCGGTACTGCTGGTCGACCCAGCCCTCGGGCTCTTCATGAGGGTACTCGTAGCCCTGTCCGTGACCGAGGCTTTTGGCCCCCTTGTAGTGCCCATCGCGCAGATGGATAGGCACCTCTCCCCCCGCTTGGTCCCGCACATCCGATTGCGCCCGACCAAGGGCCACCGTGACCCGATTCGACTTGGGGGCCGTAGCGAGATGCACCACGGCGTGGGCCAGGTTGAGCTGTGCTTCTGGCAGGCCAACGAACTCAACCGCCCGAGCAGCTGCATCGGCGATCACCAGCGAGTTGGAATCGGCCATACCGATGTCCTCGCTGGCCAGGATCACGAGTCGGCGGGCAATAAACCGAGCGTCCTCCCCCGCCTCGAGCATGCGAGCCAGCCAATAGAGCCCCGCATCGGGGTCGGAGCCTCGGATGGACTTAATGAACGCCGAGATGACGTCGTAGTGATCGTCTCGCCCGTACCGCAGTGCTTTCGTGCCC
>JAEMTX010000123.1:4723-5704 GCA_016462055.1 Acidimicrobiia bacterium
CCGTTACGCGAATCGCTTCGTCGACGATTGATCCTGATCCGTCTCGGGCGGCGTCGGGATGTTCATGGGCGAGGGCAATCGCGACTTCGAGACTGGTGAGCACGTGGCGGCCATCGCCATTGGAGCGGTCGACCAGTAACTGACAAGCATCGTCGTCGATGGTGGCGCCTTCGGCGGCCAAGCCGCGGTCTACCAACTGCCCGCAAGCGTCAGCCGACAAAAGGTCGAGCCGGAACAGCGTCGACCGACTTAACAGTGGCGGGTTCACTTCGAAAAATGGGTTCTCGGTGGTCGCACCGATAAGAACCAGCAGGCCGCTTTCTACCGATGGCAACAACGCATCTTGTTGCGACTTATTGAATCGGTGAACTTCGTCGAGGAACAAGATGGTGCCCTGACCACGCATGGCAAGACGCTCTTGCGCGCCAGCGGCGATTTCACGAACGTCTTTCACCGAAGCACTTACTGCAGAAAGTTGCTCGAAGGCCTTCGAAGTCGTGCGGGCGATGAGTTGCGAAATTGTGGTCTTACCCGTTCCCGGCGGCCCCCAAAGGATGACCGACGACAAACGGTCGGCTTCGATCAGGGCCCTCAGCGGTTTGCCGGGGCCGAGAAGATGCTCTTGACCAACAACCTCGTCGAGATTCTTGGGGCGCAGCCGAGCAGCAAGCGGGGCCTGACGCGCCAGCCGATCTTCGGCAGCTGCAGCGAAAAGGTCCTCGGTCATCGCTCGAGGCTACCGGTCGCCTATGTCGGAACTCCGGAGGGTCAGTCGCTCTTCTTGGTGGGAAGAAGACGCAATCCGAGTTCGTCGAGTTGAGCGGTATCGATCGGCGTAGGTGCGTGCGTAAGCGGATCGGTTCCTGACTGTGTCTTAGGGAACGCAATGACTTCGCGAATGTTCTCTTCGCCAGCAAGAAGTGCAACAAGGCGATCAATGCCAAACGCGAAACCAGCATGAGGTGGTGCGCCGAATCGGAA
>JAEMTX010000010.1 GCA_016462055.1 Acidimicrobiia bacterium
CCGCGACCTCCGGCTTGACAGGCCGGCGTGCACTCCAAACTGCACCACGGGACCACGAACTAAACATGTTACTGAATTGTTAGAGATTGCATTTCATGTATTCGGTACTGCTGCCTTGCTGTATTCTGTATTGCTGTATTGCTGTATTGCTTTGGTACTGCGTACCCCCAACGGGATTCGAACCCGTGTTACCTGCGTGAAAGGCAGGCGTCCTAGGCCGCTGGACGATGGGGGCTCTTGCGCCGCTAGGGCCTAAAGACCATAGCAGCACCATTCCGTCGGTCCCCAATGCCAGCCATCGACGCGGATCAGAGGGTTGTCTCAGACCGTTCGGGCGAGTGCATCGACGACCGTTCCCACTAGAACTCCGAGGAACTCATAGAGGGCCCATGCCGGAAGTTCGGGGTCATCAGGCTCAAGTTGAGGGAAGCCGTCTTCGCTGACATCAAGTCTGGTCCCGAGCACGAGCCGGACCGTGTTGAGTCCAATCATCCAGGTCTCGAGTGTGGCGCGATCAAGTTCGGAGTCTCGGGCGGTCGCCGAGACTCGCTCAAGAGCTTCGCGTCGGGTGCGGAGGAGATCGCTATGGACCAGATCGCGGTAGGCCTCGTTCACTGATTCATCAGATGCATGGGCGACAGGGAAGACACGACGAAGCATGGGGTCGCGCCCGGGTGAGTTTTCGTCGTCGAGTGCCGCAAGTACGTCTTCGCACACTGCTGCGATGACTTCACGCAAGTCTTCACGCAGATTAATGATGAATCGATCCGGGCCTTTGCTTTGAATCGTGCGTTTGAATCCGAAGGCCATGTCAGTCCTGTTGCATCGTGGCCCAGAGGCCATGTTCGTGCAGACGGAAGACATCGAGTTCTGCTTTTTCCTTCGAACCGTTTGAAACGACGGCACGGCCTTTCTCATGCACGTCAAGCATGAGCGATTCCGCTTTCTCGTTGCTATAGCCGAACACCTTCTGAAGTACATAGGTCACGTACGACATCAGATTGATCGGATCGTTCCAGACCAACACGATCCAAGGACGATCAATCGCAAGATTTGTATCGATTGATGGTTCGTCGATTTCGACTGGCGCAACATCTGCTGCGGCTGGTGATGTCATGACGTCGCGACGAACTCGTCAGTTCGCTCGGCCTCAACGGGTCGCGCGATGAGCGAGAGATCAAATGCCAGTGCTGCGATCCAGACGATGACACTGCCCAATATATGAATGATTACGAGGCCTGGTGGTACTCCGTTGAAGTACTGGATGTAGCCGATCGCTCCCTGCAAGACGATTGCGCCGACGAGATACTTCGCGCGCCGGTCAACTCCACGTGGAGCACCGGTCCGATGCACAACAAAAAGCGTGATGACCGTGAGCGCAAGGAAAAGCCACACAGCGCCACTGTGAATGCGGGCTACAGCGGTGATGTCGAACGAAAGACGCTTCGCGTTTTCATCACCACCATGTGGACCAGTGCCGGTCACGATCGTTCCAGTGAAGATCGTGAAGGCAGATGCAACGACAAGAATGCGACCGAGGACGCGGACGTTACGAGGAACAACAGGTAGCGCCGGAGCTTGCGCGTACTTCGAACGTTCATGAAGAACGAACGCGTTCCAGATCAACACCATCGATAACAAGAAGTGTGCAATCACGAATGGTGGTTGCAACTCAAACAACACCGTGAGTCCGCCAAGAAGGATCTGGCCGATGACGCCGCCAACAAGTCCAAGCGAAAGCCATGTGAGATCTCTGCGGCGAGGGTTGCGAAGTAGAGAACCAAGAACCGCGAGGATGACCGCAACCGATACCAAGCCGGTCACGGTTCGGTTTACGAACTCGATCATGGCGTTGTACTCGAAGGGCGCGACGATGCGGTTGTCTTCACACGTTGGCCAATCGGAGCATCCGAGTCCCGAACCAGTCAGGCGGACGGCGGCGCCGCTGATGGTGATGAACACCTGCGCGAGCAGGGCCACGAGAGTGATGCGCCGATAGGCCCGGGGGGAGAGTCGAGGCAACCGCACGGGTTGATGGTACGGGAGTCGACTCCGGCTTCCCCAACCCCACTGGCCCAGCGCTGTGTGGAGCCGGGGTTGGCTGCCGTCCCGATTGTTCGGTTCTGGACCTAGACCCCTAGCATCGGTCCCGATGGAATCGGTCGCGCACCCACCTCTCGCTGCGCGATTGCGCGGGTATGTAGCCCTTACAAAACCTCGCATTATCGAGCTTCTGCTCATCACGACCGTTCCGACAATGACCGTGGCCGAGCAGGGTCTTCCCTCGTGGTGGCTGATGGTGGCGACTGTCCTCGGCGGCACCGCCGCGGCCGGTGGCGCTAACGCCATCAACATGTATGTCGACCGAGATATCGATGCCCTCATGCGGCGGACCCGCAACCGGCCATTGGTGACTGGGCTTCTCAAGCCCCGAAACGCCTTGATTTTCGCTATTGGGCTGGAAGTTGTGGCCTTTATGTGGCTCTGGGCCTTTGTGAACCTGCTCAGTGCCGTGCTCGCCGTGGCTGCCTGCCTGTTCTATGTCTTCATCTACACGCTGTGGTTGAAGCGCACCTCGAGCAGCAACATTGTGATCGGCGGCGCCGCAGGCGCTGCTCCGGTGCTTATCGGCTGGTCAGCAGTGACCAATTCGCTGGCCTGGGTCCCGGTGCTGCTCTTCGCCATCATTTTCTTCTGGACCCCGCCTCATTTCTGGGCTCTGGCCATTCGCTACGAAGAGGACTACACCGCGGCCAATGTTCCGATGCTCCCGTCGGTGGTTTCTCGTCACGAAACAGCCGTTCGGATCCTCATCTACACCCTCATCGTCTGGGCCCTCACGATTGCCTTCATCCCCGTGGGCGATATGGGATGGATCTATGGGGTGCTTGCGGTTGGCCTGGGTGGGTTTTTCACCTTTTTGTCGGTGCAATTGCTGCGCGATCCGACCACGGCACGGGCCATGCGCCTCTTCACCTTTTCCATCACTTGGGTGACCGTGCTGTTTGCCGGAATGGCGCTCGACCAACTGGTTCGGTCGGGTCTCTGAGTTCTGGCCTCGGCCGGTTCCATCTCGGTTCGGAAGAATCCGGGCGATGGTTTTCAATGAGGCATCGGGGCGTGTGTAGGGTAAGAACCTTCCCGCCCTTGATCCGGAGGGTCCCCCTTTCGGTCGAAACCGGCCCGTGCCGGCCCGAGTGTGCACGCTCGTACGAGGTCCTTACAGAACATGGCTCTAACCGATACCCGACCGGAAACCGGTACCGACGCAAGCGCGGTCGCCCCTTCCGTCGTACCCAGCCCTCTCACCATCTTCGGAACCGGTGACCACAAAGCCGTTGGCACGTTCTACGTGTTGGCCGCGTTGGTCTTTGGAATCGCAGGTTGGGTTGCCGCCGCGCTTTCTCTCGGACACGAGGTCGGATCGAATTCCTTCCTCAGCAGTTCGACGGCAATGCAACTGGGCCAAACCTCCGATTTGGGTCTTATTTTACTGGTGATTGTGCCGCTATTCCTTGGCCTCGGCACGTACATCGTTCCGTTGCAGGTTGGTGCGAGCACGGTTGCATTCCCACGTGCTGCCGCCGCCGCGATGTGGACATGGTTGCTTTCATCGGGCATCTTTATTGTTGCGTCGTTTATCGACGGTGGCTTCGGCGGTTCGCGTGAAAAGTCCGTCAGCCTCACGCTCATGGGCCTCGGCGGCCTGATCGTTGCGTTACTACTCGGCACCGTTTGTGTGCTCACAACCGCGGTCACACTGCGCACGCCGGGCATGACGCTCGACCGAGTCCCGATGTTCACCTTCTCGATGCTCGTCGGCGGAGCGATCTGGTTGCTCACGCTTCCGGTGTTGCTTGCCAACTTGCTGCTGATCTGGGTCGACCACCGCTACAGCGGAGGCACGACTTTTGGTGCTGCCGCCACCCAGTTCGAACAGGTGTCGTGGATCACTCACGAGCCACAGATCTACGCCTTCTTGATTCCTGGCCTCGGAATTATTGCCGATGTCATTGCCACCCTGACCGGCGCCCGCCTCGCTCAGCGCAACATTTTCCTGTTCGCCATCGGTGCCTTCGGGGTTCTCAGCGTTGGCGCTTGGGCGCAGCCCGCCATCTACCCTTCGGTCTCGGACGATCTCGTATGGCAGGCCATGGGGCTTCTCATGCTGCTTCCCGTCCTGGTGTTTTTCGGTGGTGTAGCCAAGGCCCTCAAAGACGGAAAGCCTTCGTTGAAGAGCCCGCTCGGCCTCGCTGTCGTGTCGCTGCTCTTGACCTTGCTGGCCGTGTTTGCTGGCGCGTTGCTTGTCATCACGCCACTCGAACTTCGTGCCTCGAATGTCTTTGCCACTGGCCAATTCGTTCTCGCCATTGCTGCTGCGCTCGCTGCTGCTGCTGCGGGTATTGGTTATTGGGGTCCGAAGATGACCGGAGGCCAATCGGCCGACGGTTTAGGCAAGCTCAATGTTCTCGTCCTGCTTGGTGGCGGAGCCCTTGGCGGACTTTCGCTTTGTGTGATGGGCTTCTCGAATCGCTTTACCGGGCTTGACGGCGCTCATGATGTACTCATAATTGTTTCGTCGATCGGTTGCGCGTTGCTCGCCCTGGGCGGAGCACTTGCCCTTCTTGGTCTTCTCAGCGGCGCTCGTAAGGGTGCCCCCGAAGCCGCCGCCGATGCATGGGGCACGGGCCAAACCCTCGAATGGGCCTGTCCCTCTCCGCCGCCCACCGGCAATTTCGGTGACCTCGCCATTGTCCGTTCGCCCGAGCCGTTGCTCGATGAGGAGGTCTGAGCATGACCGCCCACGTCCTTCCCCCCGCTCCTGCAGTTCAGCGCCCCCGCGTGCTGGTCGTCGGCGCGGCGTTTGCTGCAGCAGCATCGTTCACGGTCTTCATCGGCCTGATCGGTATCTACCTTGCGGCACGCGTTGATGTCGTTGGTTCGGGTGCGGCATGGTTGCCCGAGGGCGCCACCATTCCCTTGCAGCAGCCCAACACGATGTTCATCACGCTCATCATGTCGGTCTTCACGATGCAGTGGGCCGTTGCTGCGATTGCCAAGAACGATCGAGTGAACTCCTACTTGGCGATGGGCCTCACCCTCATGTTGGGTATCGCCACGATCGTCATGACGACCTATCTCTGGTATCTCATGGAGCTCGATATTGCTTCAGGGATTCAGGGTGTGTTGATTTACACAATCACCGGCGCACACATTGTGATGCTGGTGCTGGCGATGCTCTTTGTCGCCCTTATGGGCCTTCGGGCCCTCGGCGGGCAGTTCACTGCTCGCCAACACGATGGCATTACCGCCGCCGCTGTTTTTTGGTACGCGATGGTTGCCGTCTATGCCCTGATCTGGATCTCCATCTACGTCACCAAGTAGGCCGCCATGCTCTCCTCGCGGATGTTCACAACAGCGTTTCGGTTTTTCGCCGGTCTGGCGACCTTCTCGCTGATCGCCGCGTTCGTTAGCGGATTCACCAGCGAGACCCAGTCGCCAATAAACCGCGTGATGGGCCCGCTGACCCTCGGCTGGAAGGGTGGGATCGGAAATCACTTCGCCTACGCCATCTTCGTGGGACTGGCCGTTGCCGCTGCCACATTGGCGGGCCTGCTTATCGCCTTCCGCGATGCTGATCCTGAGGCAGAAGCTCAGGTCGTACATACCGAATCAGTGCCCCTGACCCGTGCTCCAGTGGGCGTGAATTATCTGCCTGCCCTTGGTGCCCTGGCATTTATTCTTCTTCTCATCGGTGCTGCGACCGAAAGTGGCGGCCTGTTGTATGCCGCAGTTGCGACGTTGTTGGTCGTGGCCTTCACCTGGACACTGCGGACATGGGCTGAGCGCGCCACGGGCGACGATCACACCAATGCCGAGATCTACCACCGCTTCATTGACCCGTTCCGGGTTCCGGTTATTTCGCTCCTGCTTATCGGCTTGGTCGCCATTGGCCTGTCGCGTGTTCTTCTTTCGGTCTCGAAGGTCGGTTCGGTCTGGGTCTTCGGCCTGGTCGCGCTGTTTTTCTTCCTTGTCGCCGTGCTTCTGGCGCTCAAGCCTTCTTCCGGCAAGTGGGTCACGACAGCGGTCGTGGTTCTTGGTGCCATCGCCATCATCGCTGCGGGCATTGCCGGCGCGGTCATCGGAGAGCGCGACATCGAACATCACGATCCAGCAGCTCACACCACCGAAGGCGCCATTGGTGTGGCCCCCGGGGCACCCGTTGTCATCCGGGGCAGGAACCCGGCATGAGCATGCCTTCTTCCTGTTCGATGCTGACAGGAGCGAAATTCTCCGCTCGGTTGGCGCGTTTGGCTCAGACTGGTGAACACTTTGTTCACACCGATCAGAACTGCAGCAGTCCTAGTGGCCGCGGCCTTGAGTCGTCGGTTCGTTCGCCCCGGAGTGGGTTCATCCCCGCCTCTCGAGGAGAGTAAATGCAGCGCCTTCCAAAAATTGTCCGCATCCTTGCGGTGATCTCGTTCACGGTCGTGGTGGTGCTTTTTGCCGCACTCATTGTGAACTCGTTCCAAAACAGCGGCAAGCCGCTTTCTTCTCTTGCTCCCGAAGGCCCTTCGGCGGAAAGCATTCAGCGGCTCGTTATCCCCGTGACATCAATTGCGGGAATTGTTTTTGTTCTTGTCATCGGCGCCATTGTCTTCATCACGTGGAAATTCCGCGAGCGTAAGGATTCCGATCCCGACGAGTTCCCGTCGCAGATTCACGGCAAGACCACTCTAGAAATTGGTTGGACGATTCTTCCCGCACTCATTCTCGCTGGCATCGCTGTCGGCACGGTGTTGACGATCATCAATCTCAATCGCGAAGAACCCAACTCCATCCAGGTCCAGGTCGCCGGTCAGCAGTGGTGGTGGCAGTACAAGTACGACGTCAATAACGACGGTAATTTCGATGGCCCCGAAGACATCACCACCTCAACCGAGATGGTCGTTCCTGCAGGTCGGCCGATACAGGTCACGACCACATCAAACGATGTCATCCACTCGTTTTGGATTCCTGGTCTGAACGGCAAGCGAGATGCTGTTCCCGGACTGCGTAACCCGCTCAAACTGCAAGCAGATGAACCCGGAGTCTTCCGCGGTCAGTGCACCGAGTTCTGCGGCCTTTCGCACGCCAACATGCGCATGCTTGTGCGCGCTGTTTCAACCAGCGACTACGACGGTTGGGTGCGGAATCAGCTGAAGGATCACGCAGCTGACCCCACCGATCCCGTTGCCGCTGAAGGCAAAAAAGTCTGGCTGGCACTCTGCGCGCAGTGCCACGTCATCAATGGAATTAATGACGTGAAGATGAAGGAAACGAAGCCGCCGCTTGTCTCGGGTGTAGCGCCGAATCTCACGCATCTCATGACCCGCGGAACATTCGTTGGATCAATCTTCAACCTCTATGAACCGGTGAGTTCCGACGGATCGCCATTGCTTATGAGCGATGTTGCCGCTGCCGGCAATCCGGGCGCTGCACTCACGGGCGGCAAGGTCAATACTGCAACCGTCAACCGCGTGACGCTGGAAGCTTGGTTGCGCAACGCACCAGCACTCAAGCCGATGTATCCGCAGGGCGGACGCGGCATGCCAAATCTGAACCTCACTGAAGAGCAAATCGACCAACTGGTCGCATTCCTCGAGACGCTGAACTGAGTTTTGTGATGAATATCCGCACCGCATTGTTTGGAGTTGGTCATGGCACTAACTGAAGTCCGCCCCCTCGCCCTTCCTTCGGGCGATTCCAACGACGGTTACACGCCCACCGGCGTGTTCACGCGTCCGACGGCCGAGACCGGGCCGCGCTCATGGGTCACCACTGTCGATCACAAAAAAATCGGCATCATGTACGGCGCCGCAGCAATTTTCTTCTTCATCATTGGTGGCGCTGAGGCCCTACTGATTCGTATGCAGTTGTGGGCCCCCAGAGGATCACTGCTCAGTGCCAATCTCTACAACCAGGTCTACACAATGCACGGAACGACGATGGTTTTCCTCGTCGTCATGCCCATTGGTGCTGCGTTTGCGAACTATCTGATTCCGTTGCAGATCGGCGCGCGCGACGTTGCGTTTCCCCGAATCAACGCATTCAGTTTCTGGGCGTTTTTGGGCGGTGGCGTTTTCCTTAACTCAAGTTGGTTGCTGGGTGGTGGCGCCGACGGCGGTTGGTTCATGTACGCACCAAACAGCGGCGTGGTCTTCTCGCCAACCAATGGTGTTGATTTCTGGAACCTTGGTCTCATCATCACCGGTATCGCCTCGCTTACCGGTGCAGTGAACCTCATAGTCACGGTGCTCAACATGCGAGCCCCGGGCATGACACTTATGCGAATGCCGATCTTCACCTGGATGGCGCTCGTCTCGCAGTTCTTGCTGCTCTTTGCGATCCCGGTTCTTACGTCGGCGCAGGTTCTGCTCATGCTTGACCGCTTGTTCGGCGCAAACTTCTTCAACGTTGCGAAGGGCGCCAACCCGCTTTTGTGGGAGCACTTGTTCTGGATCTTCGGACACCCCGAGGTGTACCTCATGATCCTCCCCGCATTCGGCCTGGTTTCGGAGATCCTTCCGACCTTCGCTCGCAAGCCGATCTTCGGTTACCCATTTATCGTGTTCTCCGGTATCGCCATCGGCTTTATGGGATGGGGCGTATGGGCCCACCACATGTTCGTCTCCGGAATCGGACCGATCTCGGTTACCGCGTTCTCGCTCACCACGATGTTCATCGCGGTGCCTACGGGCGTGAAGATCTTGAACTGGACCGCCACCATGTGGGGCGGCAAATTGAACTTTTCTGCGCCGATGCTGTTCTCGATCGGTCTTGTCACGATGTTCACCATCGGTGGCCTCTCCGGTGTGATGCACTCGGTTTCCCCGATGGACACGCAGCAGACCGATACCTACTTCATCGTCGCCCATTTCCATTACGTGCTCTTTGGTGGAGCATTCTTCGGATTCATGGGCGGCTTCTACTTCTATTGGCCGAAAGTGTTTGGCTACATGCTCAATGAGAGCATCGGTAAAGCCAACTTCTGGCTGATGCTTCTTGGCTTCAACCTCACCTTCGCCCCGATGCACGTGCTTGGACTTCAGGGCATGAGCCGCCGTATTTACACCTATGACGCCGGCTACGGGTTCGAATTCTGGAACAAGGTCGCCACTATTGGTGCGTTCACCCTTGCCAGCAGTATCGCCCTGTTTATCTTCAACATTTTCTATAGCAAGTCGAAGGCGAAGAATCTTCCGCCGGTCGGTCCCGACCCGTGGGATAGCCGCACAATCGAATGGATGGTCCCGTCTCCGACGCCGGCCTACAACTTCGATCCAATCCCAACAGTTACTCGTGTCGACGACTTCTGGTATCGCAAGTACGGCGAAACCAAGGACGGCAAGCTCGTGCGCATCGCCTCGACGGCTGAGGTCGCACAGCAGCGCAACGATGGCAAGGGCGTTCACCTTCCATCACCGTCCTATTGGCCGATCGTTTTGGCCTTCGGCCTTCCGATCGTGGCCTACGGACTCATCTTCAGCCTTTGGCTCGCACTTATCGGCGGCATCGTTTTTGTGGCTGCTCTTTACGGCTGGATTATGGAACCACCGGACGATCCCGACAAGGCTCATGACGATCATGGTCCCGAGGCGCATGCCTCCGATGGTGGCGACGCCGCAGTTTCCGACTCCGCAGACGCAGTGAAAGAGGTCGAGACCGTTGGCTGAGTCGCTGACCTCCCGCCCGACGCTGGCCGCTGCCGACGCGCAACAGGCTCACGCGCACATCGATGCCGATACCAACACCGGAATCTCCAATACCAAATTGGGCATGTGGTTGTTCCTGGCATCAGAGTGCTTGCTGTTTGGCGGCTTGATCACCACTTATTTGCTCTACAGGCGTCCGCTTGAAGGTCCGACTGCGCAAGAGATTTTCGATATTCCGTTTACGTCGACCTCGTCATTTGTCCTTCTGATGTCGTCGCTCACCATGGTGTTGGCTGTTTCGGCCATTGAGCGTGGAGAGCATCAGCGCATGCGCGTTTGGCTCGGTGCAACTGCTGTTCTTGGTGCAACATTCATGGCTGGTCAGATCTACGAATTCACGGTGTTCGTTCGCGAAGGTCTCGGGTTCACCACCAGCCGATTTAGTTCAGCGTTCTACACACTCACTGGCTTCCACGGCATCCACGTCACGGTCGGCATCATCATGCTCGTCTCGGTCGTGCTGCTGTCGCTGCGAGGCAAGATTCCGGAACACAAGGCTGAGACCGTCGAAATCGTCGGTCTGTACTGGCACTTCGTTGATGTCGTTTGGGTCGTCATCTTCGCCGTCGTGTACCTCATCCCAACCTGATCGAGGACCATCACATGACCGTTACTTCACATGACAACGTGCCCACCACCGTTCTCGATGGTGCCGTAAAGGATTACTCGCGCGACAAGGTTTACGTCTTGACCGCGATCTTCCTCGCCGTTCTCACGATCATCGAAGTCTTCACTTATGCCGCTCCGGATTTTCCGATTTGGGCCGATGAGCTGCTTATCCCGGTGCTTATGATCCTGATGGCTGTGAAGTTCTTCACGATCCTGTACATCTTCATGCATCTGAAGTTCGACAAGCCGATCCTGACTCGCATCTTTTATTCGGGCTTGGTTCTTGCGGTGCTTGTGTACATCGCGATGTTGACGACCTTCCGTATTTGGTTCTAGTAGCACCGCTAGAGCGAAAGCTGTCCCTGACTGGTCAGGTGCACTCACACGCATAAGACTGAGAACATGTTCTCAGAGATGCCCTCGTTCACTCCCCATTGGGAAGTCTGGGGATTGGTACTGGCCGTAGTTGCGGGCGGTCTCTTTGTTGCGAAAGTGATTGGTCCGAAAGTTGTCGAACCAGGCACTCAGGTTGTGTCGACACGTCAGGCCGTTTCATTTTGGTTGGCCGTAGCGTTTCTGACTGCGGCTTCGGTGTGGCCGCTGCATGACATCGCCGAACAACGACTTTATTCAGGGCACATGTTTCAGCACCTTGTGCTGACGATGATTGTCCCGCCACTCTTTCTTCTCTCGTGTCCGACATGGTTGGCCGAACTCTTCGTGGCGTCAGGTGGACGGTTATGGCGAGTTGTTCGAGTACTTGCAACTCCGATTTTGGCGTTCGCGTTGTTCAACTCGTTCAACATGCTCAGCCATATGCCGCAGTTCGTGAATACCTCGACATCGAACGGGCCGTTTCATTTCACCGCACACGTTCTTTTCGTGGTCACCGCGCTCATCATGTGGCTACCGGTATGCGGGCCTTGGCCTGAACTGCGGCTTTCGATACCAGGCCAGATGGTGTATCTGTTTGCCCAATCAATTCTTCCAACGCTTCCGGCGGCGTGGCTGTGGCTCTCTCATTCGGTGGTATACGACGCGTACGACCAACCCATTCGATTGTGGGGGATCTCGGCGAAGAGCGATCAAGAGATTGCTGGCCTCATTATGAAAGTGATTGAAGCGGCATACCTTTGGGGAATTATCGGTGTGCTGTTCTTTCGTTGGGCGGCACGTCACCACAATGCCGATCAAGAGGGCCTCTATCTCACCGAACGTGAGATTCTCGAATGGGAAGCAGGCGAGCGGGGAGGCCTCGATAGTTCGCCGGTCGATGCACCGCGCACCGCGTCACCGTCGTAGTTATTCCCAGCGGAAGAACTTCACAGCCGCCAGTGGAGCGAGTGCGGCCCAAATGGCCAGCACAATCCATGCCGAGCCGGCAGAATCAGCACCGCTGCGCAGGCAAGACTGCAGCACTTGGCTGAGTGCCCCCGATGGCAGCACCTTGCCGATGGTGCCCAGGAAACCTGGCATCTCACTGAACGGAATGATCATTCCGCCGAGCAGAAGCAGTAACAGATAAAGGCCATTGGCTAATGCCAGCGTGACGGTTCCGCGCAACGTGCCTGCCATGAGCAAGCCAATGCCACCGAAAGCGAATACGCCGAGCACGACAGCAGGAATCGCCAGCCATGGAGTGCCGCCGGGATTCCAGCCGAGAGCCAATGCGGCAACAACGATGAGTGCGATCTGCACGACGAGAAGAATTTTCACCATGCCGATTTTGGCGAGTACCCATCGACCACGGCCTAATGGTGTGGCACCGAGGCGTTTGAGCACTTTGTAATGACGCTCGAACCCGGTGCCAATGGCGAGTGCGACCATTGCGTTGGACATGACGGCCAAAGCGATGATGCCGGGGGCAAGAAAGTCAACCCGCTTGTCGACGCCGGTAGGGATCGGCAGCACTTTGACTGCTGAGAAGAACACGAGCAGCAAAAGCGGAATGGCGATGTTGACGAGCAATTGTTCGCCATTGCGAAGGCTGAGCATTAGTTCCGAACGCGTCTGAGCCAGAAGTGCTTTCATCGACGAGACCTCCGTCGACGAGAAGGTGTGGGTTCTGGCGTTTTCGCGTCTGCATCGGCAGTCAGTCGCAAGAACACGTCTTCGAGACGCTGCCGACCGGCGCGTAGATCGGCAAGCGGAAGATCCATCTCGGCTAACCACGCCGTGATCGCCGCAACCATCGAAGGAGTGGCGGCAGAAGCGACGACGTATTCGCCCGGCGATGCTTCGGTGACGACGGCGCCGATGCGCGCACCGAGAGATGACACGTCAAGGCCCGAAGGCGCACCGAAGCGAACATCGTCGCCTTGCGAAGCACGCATGAGTTCAGTGGGAGTGCCATCGGCGAGCACAACACCGTGATCGATGATGACGACGTGGTCGGCGAGTTTCTCGGCCTCTTCAAGATCGTGGGTGGTGAGCAGTACGGCTACACCGCGACCACGAAGATCGGCAATGACTCGGCGGATGAGTTGCCGGCCGGCGGGGTCGATGCCGGCAGTGGGTTCATCGAGGAACGCGACATCGGGGCGACCGACGAGCGCGAGAGCGAGTGAGAGGCGTTGTTGTTCGCCACCTGACATTGAGCGCCAGGTTGAGGATCGGTGATCGGCCAAACCCACAAGTTCAAGGAGTTCATCGGGGTCGACGGGGTCGACGTAGTACGACGCGAATAGGCGCAACGCTTCGCCCGGACGCATGCCGGTGGCCACGCCGCCAGACTGCAGCATTACGCCGATGCGGGCCACGAGTTGGCGGTGATCGGCGACGGGATCGAGGCCAAGAACTCGTACCGAACCGGCAGTGGGCCGGCGGTAACCCTCGAGGGTCTCGACCGTCGAGGTCTTTCCCGCTCCGTTGGGGCCGAGCAGAGCAGTGATCTTCCCGGGCATGGCGGTAAACGACAGGCCGTTGACGGCGATTCGATCGCCGTAGCGAATGGTGAGGTTGTTGACCTCGATCGCAGGCGGGGACTCAGGAGAAACCACGATCCGACGCTACCGGGCCGACGACTACGGTTCAGAACCGTGATCGACGTTCGCCGAATCCGTTCTGACTACGAGGCCGTGCGAGCTTCGCTGGCTCGCCGTGGCGACGAAGGAGCATTGCGCGACCTCGCCAAGGTGGCTGAACTCGACGAGAAGAGCCGCCAGATCTCTGTTGAGCGTGATGATTTGCGGGCAAAGGTCAATGGTCTGTCCAAAGAGGTGGGCCAACTGCGGCGCGATGGCGATGCTGGCGGCGCCGAGGCGTTGCAGGAACAGAGCCGTGAACTCGGCGATAGCGAGCGTGAAGTTGCCGCCGCCGCCGATGTGGTCGCCGGGCAGATCCGCGACCTCCTTTTGCACATCCCGAATCTTCCCTCGCCCGATTGTCCTGATGGCGCGAGCGAGGCCGACAACGTCGAAGTGAAACGCGTCGGTGTTGGCGATGATCCGGCTGCGTGGGCGGAGCATCAGCGCGTTCCGCACTGGGATATCGGCACAGAACTGGGCATTCTCGATTTGGAACGAGCCGTGAAGATGTCGGGTGCAATGTTCACGATGTTCCGCGGTCAGGGCGCCACGTTGTCTCGTGCGTTGTGTCAGGTTGCGCTCGATCGCAATGCCGACGCGTTCGAAGAGGTTCGCCCGCCCACCGTGGTGCTGACCGAAACAATGATCAGTACTGGACATCTTCCCAAGTTCATCGACGATGCCTATCACCTTGAACGCGACGATCTGTGGGCCATCCCCACCGCCGAAGTTCCGCTTACGTCGTTAGCTCGCGATGAAATTCTGCGCGCTGCCGACCTGCCGGTGCGCCTTATGGCACAAACCGCATGTTTTCGTCGTGAAGCTGGTTCGGCTGGTCGAGACACTCGTGGCTTGTTGCGCGTTCATGAGTTCGACAAGGTCGAAATCCTCGCTTACTCCACGCCCGAACAAGCACCTGCACTCCACGAAGAACTTCTGGCTCGCGCGGAAGGGCTCATTGGTGCACTCGGACTGACCTATCGAGTACTCGATCTGTGCACCGGCGATATCGGAAACTCTTCGGCACGCACGTTCGACATCGAGGTCTATGCGCCGGGTGTCGATCAGTGGCTTGAGGTTTCCTCGGTGTCGTGGTTCACCGACTATCAAGCTCGTCGCGCCAACATTCGTTACAAGGTCGAGGGCGCGAAGGGCAACGAAATTGCCCACACGTTGAACGGTTCTGCGCTTGCCGTGCCGCGTGTTTGGGCCGCGGTTGTGGAAACGCATCGCCAGTCCGACGGCACCGTGCGCATTCCTGAGATTTTGCAGCCGTACATGCGCGGCGCAACCTCAATCGGCTGATTCGTACGTGATTCTTCTCCGTCGATTCGCTGTGATTGCGGTCGGTGGCGTACTTGGTTCGTGGATGCGCTGGCGATTGTCAGTGTGGTTCCCCGTTGCGTCAGGAACGTTCCCAACCACGACGCTCGCCATCAATCTTCTTGGCTCCGCTCTTATCGGCGTTGTGTTGGTGCTGTTTCTTGATCGACAACCGCCACGACTGCTGACCCATTCGTTTCTCGGCACTGGCATTCTCGGAGCATTCACGACATTCTCAACATTCACCGTTGAGAGCGCAGAGTTGTTGCGGCAATCGAAACCGCTCACCGCGTTCGTATATGTCGTTGCATCTGTTGTTGGTGGTGTCGTAGTGGCGTTGGCATCGATGCGAGTTACGCGTCGAGCGATACACCTAGAGGCCGCGGCATGACCGCTTGGATTGTCGTTGGACTCGCAGGTGCTCTTGGGGCAACGAGTCGTCACGCGGTGGACATCGGGCTGCGGCGTTGGTTCCCCAGGGGTCCGTCGATCGGCATTCTTGTGGCGAACCTTCTCGGTTCGTTTGTTCTCGGAATCATTGTCGGAGTTTCCGCAACGCGAACGATTGACGAGAACCTCCGCCTCGGGGTTGCTGCCGGTTTCTGTGGGGCATTCACCACGTTCTCTACGTTTGCGGCCGAACTCGCCGGTCTCGTGAATGATCGCAACCACCGAATGTTGGTGCAGTGGACGGCGATGATGGTGCTTGGTGGCGGCCTCGCTGCCTACGCCGGCATCGTTCTTGGTCGCGTTTGATGACTTCGGCTTGGTGCGGGCGAGAAACCTGGAGTGAACTGGACCTATGAGCGCAGCCCCAGAACTCGATCTCCTACGTGCGGAACTCCAGGAAAAGGGCTTGCGTCGCGCCGAGCTACTCGACGACCCTTTCGCTCAGTTCGATGCATGGTTCGAGTTCGCCAAGAGCGTGAACACCCATGAGCCGCACGCCATGGTGCTTTCAAGTGTCGGCGCCGACGGAATGCCGTCGTCCCGACATGTGCTGTTGAAAGGTATGGATCACGGCTTTGTCTTCTTCACGAACTACACAAGCCAGAAGGGTCGTGAACTCACCGATCATCCGCAGGCCTCGATCTGTTTCCCTTGGAACATTCTTTCGCGTCAGGTTCGAGTCATTGGCAACGTTGAGAAAGTCACCGAGGCGGAAAGTGATGAGTACTTCAGTACGCGACCACGTGGCAGTCAGATTGGGGCTTGGGCATCTCAGCAAAGTGAAGTGATGGCCAATCGTTCTGTTCTTGAATCACGATGGGCGGAGACCGATGAGCGTTTCGAGGGTGTGGATGTTCCTCGACCTCCGCATTGGGGTGGATTCCGTGTGCTGCCGAGCGAGATTGAGTTCTGGCAAGGTCGACAGTCACGATTGCACGATCGATTCCGCTACACCGCCGACGCGTCGCAGCCAGCTGGTTGGCGCGTCGAACGGCTCAACCCCTAAAGGCGTAACTGTTAGGGAAGAACCTTCATGACTTCTTCGGCCAACAAATGAATGTGGTCGAGATCATCCATGTCGAGGATCTGTAGGTACACGCGCGTGGCACCCGCTTCGGCGAACGACGCGATCTTGTCCAGCACCTGCGCCGGCGAACCGGCAGCGCCATTCTGAAGAAGTTCGTCGACTTCACGGCCGATGTTCTGTGCACGGCGAGCAATTTCTGCATCGTTGGCGCCGACGCACAACACCTGCGCAACTGAGTAGGTCATTGATTCTGGATCGCGATCGCGTGCTTCACATGCGGCGCGGACGTTGTCGCATGACGCTCGATAGATCTCGACTGGAGGGAATGGAAGGTTGAATTCATTGGCGTACTGCGCAGCGAGTGCAGGTGTGCGCTTGGGGCCGTAGCCGCCCATGATGATCGGCGGGCCACCAGCCTGAACAGGCTTGGGGATCGCCGGTGAGCCAACGATGGTGTGATGCTGCCCCTCGAACGAATACTGCGAATCGAGCGGGGTATTCCACATGCCAGTGATGATTTCGAGCTGCTCTTCAAGAATGTCGAAGCGCTGACCAAGAGTGGGGAACGGAATGCCATACGCGGTGTGCTCGGCATCGAACCAGCCGGCACCCAGACCTAGTTCGATACGACCGTCACTCATGTCATCGATCTGCGCGACGGCTACTGCCAACTGACCGGGCAAACGGAACGTTGCCGAAGCGACAAGCGTGCCAAGACGAATGGTGCTGGTTTCACGCGCAATCGCACCCAGCGTGACCCAAGAATCGGTAGGGCCGGGCATCGGGTCGCCAGCGCCCATGCGCAAGTAGTGATCGGAGCGGAAGAAGCCATCGAACCCGAGTTGTTCGGCAAGTTGCGCAACTGCGAGTTGTTGACGATACGAAGCGCCCTGCTGGGGTTCAACAAAGATGCGAAGTTCCATACGCCGAGGCTACTTGTCGTCAGCCCGGGCCTTACTGAGCAACGCGATGAACACGATGATCGCGATGACGAGTCCGAGGATGAGGCCGATGCGGGTTGGGCCAACCTCGTTGATCCATTGGGTGATGTTGCCATTGAGATTGAACATCCAGCCGGCGATGCCTCCGCCCGAGGTGTTGCCGTTCAACACTCGCAGCTCGTACCAGCCGTAATAGGCGACATACAGACCAGCAAGAACGAGCAATACGCCGGAAATGCGATTGATATACGGCAGTACACCGCGCATCTTCTTCACGATCCCTTGGCGTGCAAGTGCGATGGCAAGTGTGAGCACGATCAACACAAGTCCCATGCCGAGCGCATAGGCAATAAATGCACCGAGACCAACGAAGAAGTTCTGCTGATCAATAACCGTTGAGATCGCCGCGATGAACAACGACAACGTGCAGCTCAGTGAGACGAGTGCATAGGAGATACCGAACACGAAAACGGATCCAAGTTCGCGACCCTCAGGGCCTTTCGAAATCTTCGGCAAATTCACGGTGATTTCGCGACCCATCAGCAAACGAATGCCGAGGATTACCAGAACAACTCCCAACACGATGGTGAGCCAGGGCAACTTGTCGTTGATGGAAGAAAGAATCGGATCAAGAACGAGTCCGAGAACACCGAACACCACAACAAAGCCAGCCGTCATTGCTGCGCCCACGGCGAGTGCACGCAGAACGGTTGCGTCGGCCCGACTCTCTGTGTCTCTCGCGTTCTCGAGTCCTAAGAAATACGACAGATACGCCGGCAACATGGCGAAGCCGCACGGATTAAACGTGGCGACCATGCCAACACCGAATGCGTAAACAATCGCTGAGTTCATGTCATTTACCCGTGGCGGTCTTCACGAGTTCGGTGAACTGAGACTGGGTGAGTGCACCCGAATGCGCGGCCAGAATCGTTCCGTTTGGCGTGACAAGCACGGTGTAGGGGAGTCCGATTCCACCAAGCGAGCGCAGAATCGACCCATTGACATCGCGTCCAAGCGGATAGGTCACGCCGGTTCGTTCGGCCATCGCTTGTCCGAGTTCGGGGGGTTCCAGATAATCAAGACCAAGAATGTCGATGTCGTTGCGGTTGGCCTGCCACACTTTTTCCAGTGCGGGCATTTCGGTTACGCATGGAACACAGGTTGATGACCACACATTGATCAGAAGCGGTTTGCCGTTCGGTACGAGTTCTTTGGTCGAGCCGTCGAAGGCGACGTAGGTGAGTTTCGGCAACCTGGTGCCGGTCACGTCGTTGGTGATGACGAGTTCAGGTGGTTGCGTTGCGTTCGGATCGAGCTTGGTGACATCCGAGGATGTCGTTGACGAACCACCGGAGATCGACAGAATCAGGGCGATTGCGAAACCCACGACGATCAGCCCCGCCACGGTGAGCGGGAGATAACGGCGCAGGGCCGATCGGGGTTGGGGAGGAAGCGGTGCGGGTTCCATATGAGATCCGACTGCGAGAGGCAGTGCCGACCGTACTTGGACCCCCGCACCACTCCCAATCACCTCTCGGCCAAAGGCCGGTTCGGTGACAGGTCCGACTGTCCGAGGCTGCAGGTGGGATCGGCTCGGGGGCGGCGATCCCACCCGGCTGCGGGCAGGTGGTTGCTAGGCGGAGCGCAACCAGGACTGAAGATGCACCGGCACGGGGATGTCGGGCAGCTCATCCTCGACTCGAGCGAGCTTCGGCGGGCGGCCGCGGCGACGCTTGGTGGCGAGGATTTTTCCGTTGATGAACATTTGTCCACCCCACACGCCCCATGGCTCGTGGCGCTCAATCGCCCCTTCGAGACACTCGACGATCACCGGACAGGTCGAACAGATCGACTTGGCGATGGCGATGTCCTGGAGCTCTTCAGAGAAATAGACGCCGGTCAACGTTGCATTGAGGTCGTTGCATGCGGCGTCGGCCCTGACGGCCGGTGAGATGTCGTCGAGCGTCTCGGCGAGCATCGTTCATTCCTTTCGTGGGTGCACCGTGGTGCAGGTGGAGTGGAGGGTTGAGGGGTGGGAGTTGAGGGACAGGCGGAGGTGGATGGAAGTTGGTGGATGGGGGGCGTGGCCGCACATGAAGAAAGGCCGCCGGGGGAACCCGGCGGCCTCAGTGCATGTACGCAGTGGTTACTGCGTCAGCTCAGAGATCGCCGGGACGGGTGCTTATGACCGAAGGTCGTAAAAGCGTTGATCCCGGTGGCATACCAAGTGGCGGAAATGGTCACGTTGGTTCGCGGTGCCACAGGCGCGACAGAGGCCGGAATGGCCGAATTACGCGGTGTGGAGGCGGTCGTGAACATGAACTCCACCGAACCATGCCTGTGGTGGCCCCGTCAACTGAATTATTGGAAATCGGCCTGTTCCCGTTCCTGCCAAGGGATCGGGGGCTAGCGTCGCGGGTCATGGGAAACGCGGATTCGGCGGCGGAACAGGGCTCAACCCGGCGATCTGAGCGCGAAAACGGGGCCAGCCGAGTACTGCCTCTACCAACTTCGGGCCGGATTTTTCGGCGCGAACGAAGAGTGCGGTTGGGCGATGTCGATGCCACTGGCCGCCTTCGCCTCGATGCGGTGGCCCGCTATCTCCAAGACGTCGCCACCGACGATTCCGATGACGTCGGCAGTCTCGAGGCCCGGGCCTGGGTAGTTCGGCGCACATTGATCGAACAGCGCAAAGCGATGCGAAATAGCGAAGACGTTTCGCTGGCCACGTTCTGTTCGGGAATGGGCAGCCGCTGGGCGGAACGCCGCGTGTCAATGACCGGAGAGCACGGCGGTTCGGTGGAAGCGGTGACCTTATGGGTGCATCTCGACCCCGTGACCGGTCGTCCGAAGACCTTGCCCGCTGGGTTTGTTGCGACCTACACCGAACCTTCGGGCGGTCGCGAAGTCACTGCCCGCCAAGTGCATGATCCCGTGGTTCCTGGCGACGACGGGGTGCACACGATGCCGTGGTGGCCGCGAGTCACCGATCTTGATGTTCTTAATCACGTCAACAATGCAGTGTCATGGGAAGTTGTGGAACAAACGCTCGAGCGCGTGCGTGCCCGCGAGCTCATCGATCTCGGCACGGGTAGTTCATTGCGCGCGGAAGTTGAATTTCGCGATGCAATTGATTACGACGTGGTTATTGGCGCGATGCCGTTGACGATTGCGTATCGAGTGGCGAACGAGGTTCTCGAACTAGCGTTGTGGTCAACCGATGCTGAAACGGTGCACATGACCGCACAGGTGACGTCACTGCGCTGATTGCTGGTTAGCGAATCAATTAGTTGCATCGAGCGCGGCAAGGGCTGCGTCGAGCATTCGCGCTGAACAGCCGCTCATCGAAATCGGCGGAGCTAGTTCAGTCACAAGTAGTTCAGTGATTGCCCGAAGGGCCGACGATGCTTCGCCTTCGCTGAGCACGATGGGTGCACCGGAATCGCCGCCTAGAGAAACGGCGGGTTCAAGAGGAATGCAACCAAGGAGCGGAAGGCCCTCGTCGGCAGCCAGCCTGGCGCCGCCCCCTTCACCGAATACGGCATGCGTGTGGCCGTGCTCGCAGGTGAATGCACTCATGTTTTCGATAACGCCAAGAACATGAAGATGACTTTTGCGAGCCATGGTGACCGCACGGGTGGCAACCCGTTGCGCGCCGACCGCAGGAGTGGTGACAACGATCATCTCCGCTTGCGGAAGCATGCGGGCCAACCCCATTTGCACGTCGCCAGTGCCGGGCGGGAGATCGACGACGATGTAGTCGAGATCGCTGGCCCACGAAACGTCTTCGAGGAAGTGCTGTACGGCACGATTCAGAATGAGTCCGCGCCACATGAGCGCGTCGGTTTCATCGTCAACAAGTAATCCCATGGACACGACATCGAGACGACCGGTACCGATGGGAATCGACTTCGGGATGATTGTGCGTTCTTCGTTGGGCCCCGTTGTTGCCTCGAGGCGACCTTCAATACCGAGCATGCGCGGAATTGAGAAACCCCAAATATCGGCATCGATGACGCCAACGGCGAAACCCCGATCAGCGAGTGCGGCGGCAATGTTCGCGGTGACTGACGATTTACCGACGCCACCTTTACCCGAAGCAATGGCCAGCACGCGTGCGCCAGGCGGCACTCGGTTGGGACCGGCAGAAGATTGCGCGTGCTTGCGGGCGACATTCATGGCCGCCGCCTTTTGATCGGCATCCATCTCGGCCCAGTCAATGGAGGCCGAGGTAATGCCTGGGAGAGCTTCGATGCGGGTCAGAATCTCGCGCTTGAGTTGCGCTTTCAGAGGGCAGCCGGCCGTAGTGAGAGCCACAACAACCACCGCTGCGCCGGCCTCGGACACCGTTGCTGACCGGGCCATGCCCAGTTCCACGATGTCAGCGCCCAACTCAGGATCGATAACGCCACGAAGCGCGGTGAGGATCTCGTCGCTCGTGGGAAGGGTGGCCATAGCGGAAATCTACCGGCGGAAACTGTGGTTGGCCCTTCTCATCGTGGGAACTTGCCACGGCTCCGCTAACCTTTCTCCAAACACCGCTTTATCACGGAGGTCCACAGTGATCACGCTCACCGAAACCGCTTCTACCAAGGTTGCGGAACTCATTGCTCAAGAAGGTCAGGCAGACCTCATGTTGCGCGTCGCTGTCCGTCCTGGTGGCTGCAGCGGCTTTAGCTACGAGATGTTCTTCGATTCCGAGAAGGACTCCGAAGACGTTGTGAATACCGAGTTCGGTGTTCCCGTCGTGGTCGATCCTTCAAGCGCTCAGCTGCTTACC
>JAEMTX010000124.1 GCA_016462055.1 Acidimicrobiia bacterium
ACACGCTGTCCGAGGACGGCGATCCCCTCGACGTTCTCGTTCTCACCGAAGACCCCACGTTTCCTGGCTGCTGGATTCACGTGCGCCCCGTTGGCGTCTTGTGGATGACAGATGACGCTGGTCGTGACGCCAAAATTCTGTGCGTCCATCACCGAGAACCGCGCTGGCGCGATGCGGTGAATATTGAAGACATCCCGGCTGAGACACTTGCGGAGATCAAGCACTTCTTTTCGATTTATAAAGACCTTGAGCCAGGAAAATTCTCGGACGTGGGCGACTTCGAAGGGCGAGACGCGGCATGGACCGAGATCGAAGTATCACTCGCCCGTTACGTACCCGGAAAACATTGATTCCGTTTCTCGAATCTCGGGTAAACCGCAATTCCCGACCTACGGGGTCGACTTTTACCCCTGAATCGGGCAAGATGGCCCCCTCACCCACTCTCGATCCATGGAGGCTTCAGAAACATGGCACTACGCCTCGGCGACATCGCCCCCGACTTCACCGCTGACACCACACAGGGCAGCGTGTCCTTCCACGACTGGAAGGGCGACTCATGGTCGATCCTCTTTTCGCACCCCAAGGACTTCACCCCGGTCTGCACCACCGAACTGGGCACCGTAGCCAAACTCAAGCCCGAATGGGACAAGCGCAACGTGAAGCCCATCGGCCTTTCGGTCGACCCCGTTGACTCCCATCTCTCATGGGAAGGCGACATTGAAGAGACTCAGGGCCAGGCCGTGAACTTCCCGGTCATTGCCGACCCGGACCGCACGGTGGCTGACCTCTACGACATGATCCACCCGAACGCTAACGACACGATGACTGTTCGCTCCGTGTTCGTGATCGATCCAGCCAACAAGGTTCGTCTGATCCTCACCTACCCGGCCAGCACCGGTCGTAACTTCGATGAACTTCTCCGCGTCATCGACTCGCTGCAACTCACCGACGGCTACAAGGTCGCAACGCCAGCGAACTGGAAAGACGGCGACGACGTCATCGTTTCCCCAGCCCTTTCCGACGAAGAGGCAACCGAGCGTTTCCCCAAGGGATTCAAGAAGCTCAAGCCGTACCTTCGCATCACGCCTCAGCCAAACCGCTGAACAATCTGCAGTTCGATTCGTCAAAGGGGACGGGCACCCGCCTGTCCCCTTTGCGCGTCTAGGGCCTAACCTTTCAGCCGTGACAATGACGACGAATCCCTCCCCCGCCGGCACAACCACCGCCGCTCACGCCGAGAACGTGACCAAGGCGTACGGAGCTGGCGACACGCTCGTGACCGCTCTCGACAACGTGAGCGTTTCATTTGAACGCAGCAAGTTCACCGCCATCATGGGCCCTTCGGGAAGTGGCAAGTCAACTCTCATGCACTGCGTTGCGGGGCTCGACACCATCAACTCCGGACATATTTTTATCGGCGATGTCGACCTGAGCGGGCTGAACGACAAGCAACTCACTCGCTTGCGTCGCGACACCATCGGTTTTGTCTTCCAGTCGTTCAATCTTGTACCGACACTGACTGCTCTCGAGAACATCACGCTTCCGATGGATCTTGCTGGTCGCGCTCCCGATCAGGAATGGCTCGACACCATTATTTCTACTGTCGGTCTCGGCGACCGCCTCTCGCATCGACCAAGTGAACTTTCTGGCGGACAACAACAGCGCGTCGCTATCGCTCGCGCACTTGCCAGTCAGCCCGCCATTATTTTTGCCGACGAACCAACAGGCAATCTTGATTCGCGCAGCGGTTCAGAGATTCTGCAATTCATGCGCACCGCCGTCGACAAATTCTCGCAAACAATCGTGATGGTTACTCACGATCCGCTTGCCGCGAGTTACGCCGACCGTGTTGTCTTTCTCGTCGACGGCAAAGTCGTCGACGACCTGCAATCGCCCACCGCAGATTCGGTGATCGATCGCATGAAGAGCTTCGGAGCCTGACGTGCTGAAGGTCACGCTGCGTGGGCTGATGGCCCACAAGGTTCGCCTCATCGCGACCGCCGTATCGGTACTCCTCGGTGTCGCGTTCATGTCCGGAACCCAGGTGCTTACGTCAAGCGTCAGTGCGAGTTTCGACAAGGTGTTTGCTGACGTTTACGCCTCGATCGATGTCGTCGTTCGTTCGACCAACGAAGTCGACACCCCATTTGGTCCGGAGCGGACACGAATCTCTGAATCGGCTCTTCCCGCCCTCGTCGGTGTCCCCGGAGTCGAAGCTGCTGAGGGACAAGTTGTCGGCCAAATCAGGGTGCTTGACAAGGACAATCAGCCGCTCGTCGCCGCACAGGGACCTCCGAACTTCGGACTCAACTGGCTTACGTCTCCGGCGCTCAACGGATGGACCATTGTCGACGGAACCTCTCCTGTCGCAGCGAACGACATCGTTCTTGACGCAAAGAGCGCAAAAGAGGGGAAATACGCCGTTGGCGACACGGTCAATGTTTCCGTCACGAACGGCGTGCAGCCATTCAAGGTCGTAGGCATTGCTAAATTCGGAAAACTTGAAACTTGGGGTGGCGCACAAGCCGCCCTGTTTGCCACCTCCACTATCCAGACGCTGGTCGGCGAGCCTGGGATGTATGACTGGATTTCCGTTGCCGGCAAAAACGACGAGTCGCAGACGCAACTGAGTGACGAGATCTCCAAAGTCACTCCACCAGGAACTGAAGCAATTACCGGAGCAGAATTCACTGAAGAAAGTCAGAGCGCTTTCCAAAAGATCATCGGGATCTTCAGCACATTCCTCTTGGTATTTGCTCTCATTGCATTGTTTGTTGGTTCGTTCATCATCTACAACACCTTCTCAATCATCGTTGCGCAGAGAACTCGCGAACTCGCGCTACTCCGTGCACTCGGGGCGAGCCGCGGCCAAGTGTTGCGATCGATTGTCCTCGAAGCCTTCTTCGTGGGGCTTACCGCTTCCATCGTTGGTGTGGGCTGCGGCGTTCTGTTGGCGATTGGTCTCAACAAGTTGATGCAGTCAATTGGCTTCTCCGGCCCCGACACACCCATCGTCATCCCGCCAGTTGCAGTCGTCGTGTCTCTGCTTGTTGGAACAATTATCACCCTTGTTTCTGCACTCTTCCCGGCACGCCGCGCAGCAACAGTCCCGCCGATCGCAGCAATGCGCGATGTCGCTGTAGACCGCTCTGGGGCATCGAAACTTCGGGTCGCATTCGGACTCATCCTTCTTGCACTCGGCGCATTCATGCTTTGGTTCGGACTCAACGGCAATTCCGATTCAGGCCTTCAGATCATTGGCGGCGGCGCGTTCTTCGTCTTCATCGCACTCACTGTCATAGGCCCGGTTATCGCGACACCGTTTGCCAGCGTTCTTGGTTGGCCCCTTCAGAAGGCGAGTCGAATCACCGGTCGGCTCGCACGCGAAAACGCCATGCGAAACCCGCGTCGAACCTCGACCACGGCCTCGGCACTCATGATCGGCATCGGCCTTGTCGGATTCATCGCAGTAACTGCTCAGTCGGTAAAGGCCTCCACCGTTGACGCAATCAACCAATCAGTCACTGGCCAATACGTGGTGACAACTGAAAGTTTCGGTTCAACCGCACTCCCACAATCAATGGCAGCGGAACTTGACGAAGTGGCGGGAGTTCGCGTTGCTGCGGGAATTAGCGCGACATTCGCCAATATCAACAACTCGGGCAAAATCATTCTCGCTGTTGATCCAGATGCAATCTCCCAGGTCATCGAATTTACTGATGTTGGGGGATCCTTCGCTTCGCTCGGAGTTGGCGAGATTGCCGTCCCCGAAAAACTCGCCGAGGAAAAGCGGCTCAAGATCGGCGATCCCATTCAATTGGTCTTCATCCAAGGTGGGGCAACCACTCTCACCCTTGGTTCGATCTACAAGACCGAATTCCCGATCCAAGGACCGGGTTGGATCATCTCCACCGATCAGTTCAATACGTTGGTGCCACCCTCGCAGCAAACGTTTTTGTCCATCTACATCAAACTCGATAACACATCTTCAGCTGGAGTCGACGCAGCACTCCCGGGACTCAAAGCGGTGACTGACACCGTTCCGGGCGCCAAACTCCAGAACCTGAACGAGTTCAAGAAGTCTCAGACCGATCAGGTCAACCAATTCCTGCAAATTGTTTATGTGCTCCTTGCTCTCGCTCTCATCATTGCGATCGTCGGCGTTGTCAACACACTGCTTTTGTCGGTCTATGAACGAACCCGCGAGCTTGGCCTATTGCGTGCAGTCGGCATGAGTCGCCGACAAGTTCGTTCAACAATTCGACTTGAATCAGTCATCATCAGTCTGATGGGAACACTCATCGGCCTCGCCATCGGCATCATCTTTGGATGGGCACTCGTCTCCGCATTGGCTGATGAAGGAATCACCTCCTTCGCTATTCCGTGGACGCAACTCGTGGTCATCGTGATCATCGCGATCCTTGCCGGCGTTGGCGCCGCGCTCTATCCCGCACGTCGGGCGGCACGTCTCGACGTACTCCAGGCGATTGCGAGCGACTGATGGCGCACAACCCCGCTGCACTCGACACTGAGATCACAACGTTCCTCACCGAGCGCCACTTGGCATCGCTCACAACCATGCGCGCCGACAACACTCCTCACGTTGTCGCTGTTGGATTCACCTGGGATCATGAAGAATCGCTTGTTCGTGTCATCACATGGGCAGGCAGTCGCAAAGCGCGCAATGTGGCAGAGCGTCCCGGTTCGCCCGCAGCCGTTTGTCAGGTCGATGGAGGACGCTGGCTTTCGCTTGAAGGAACGGCGACCGTGACCAGCGATCCCGAGCGAGTCGCTATGGCGGTTAAGCGTTATGGCGATCGCTATCGGGAACCGAAACAGCGTGACGATCGCGTCGTCATCGAAATCGCGGTCACTCGCATCATGGGCCGGGGCTAGGTTTCCCCACTTGCCATGACGCAAAAGCAATCACGCCCGTAGACTTTGCCTATGGCGCCGAATAAGCAACGCGAATGGCATCCGGCCTTTGAGGAATACTGCGAAACGATCTTCGAGCTTCGCGAAGAAGACGTTGATGTCATTCAAGCGCGCATTGCTGATCGTCTCGAAGTTTCCCGCCCGGCGGTTTCAGAAATGATCCGCCGCATGGAGGGCGCCGACCTCGTCGAAATCAACAGTGGCGCGATTCGATTGCGGCCCGACGGGCTCGCCCTCGCCGAAACAGTTGTGCGGCGCCACCGCTTAGCCGAGCGCTTTCTCACCGACATGCTCGGCCTTTCGTGGGCTGAAGCACATGACGAAGCAGGCCGCTGGGAACACGTCATCTCTCCCACCGTCGAGGTGGCAATGATGCGCGCCCTCGGTGACCCCACAACTTGTCCACACGGAAATCCAATCCCTGGCACCGACTACCAACCACCTGCGTCAGTCACGCTCGACACACTTTTGGTTGGTGAGTCATTCACAGTCTCACGAATTCCCGAGGAACTCGAGTTCACTCCCGGCTTGCTGGAGTTTCTCGAAACGTCATCGCTTCTGCCCGGACACTCCGGAGTCATCACCGAACTCGTCGCTGGTGGAATCACCATTGTCGAAATCGACGGGCAGACCGTCGAAATCACTCAATTCGCCACGCAGCGAATTTTGGTTACAGCCGCGTAAGCATTGTTCAGTCGAGCAAAGACTCGGGAAGTTCTTCTTCGTGCACGATGGCAAGACGCTTCGTGGCGCGTGTAA
>JAEMTX010000125.1 GCA_016462055.1 Acidimicrobiia bacterium
ATCCGTGAAGGTGGTCGTACCGTCGGCGCCGGCCGCGTCACCAAGATCCTCAAGTGATCGGTCGAAACTGAACATGGCTGACAAGCAGAAGATCCGCATTCGTCTGAAGGCGTATGACCACGAAATCGTCGACCAGTCGACGAAGAAGATCGTGGAAACCGTCATTCGCACGAGTGCGACGGTTCGTGGCCCGGTGCCGCTTCCAACCGAGAAGCACCGCTACACCGTTATTCGCGGTCCTTTCAAGGACAAAGACTCACGCGAGCACTTCGAGATGCGTATTCACAAGCGTCTCCTTGACATCGTTGATCCCACCCCGAAGACGGTCGATTCGCTCCAGCGTCTCGACCTCCCAGCCGGTGTCGACATCGAAATCAAGATCCAGCAGGTCTGATTCGGTCAGAACTGAGAATCTGAAAAGTGCCCTCGCTCAGCCGGGGGCACTTCTCGTTTTGCGGTGGCATCAGCGACTCGTGGTGTCGCTACGCGATGTAGGTTTCGACCATCAACGATCGCAGAAAGCGATCGCCGAATCTTTAGGGGAAGTCATGGGTCGTTTTGATGGCAAGGTCATTTTGGTTACCGGTTCGTCATCGGGCCTCGGTGCAGCATCGGTGGAGCGGTTCCTGGCCGAAGGCGCAATCGTTGCTGGCTCTGACGTGCAGCCTCCAGTGGCCGGAGCGGCGCAGCCGACCACGTTCACCCACGTCGATGTGACCGATGAAGCGGCAATCGCCGCGTGGGTCGATGAAGCCTCGAAGCTCACCGGCCGAATCGATGCCGTGTGCACATTTGCCGGGATTCCTGCTGGTGGCCCAGTGCATCTTGTTGATGTTGAAACGTTCACGCGCACGCTTGATATCAATCTCACTGGCACCTTCACCACGTGTAAGCACGTCATCATCAAGATGCTTGCGCAAGAACTTGTTGACGGAGAGCGTGGGAGTGTCATCACCGTTGCCAGCGTTGAAGGTCTTGAAGGAACGGCAGGCGGAAGTTCGTATAACGCGTCGAAGGGTGGCGTTGCGATTCTTACGAAGAACATGGCCATTGATTACGGCCGTCAAGGCATCCGCGTGAATTCTATTTGTCCTGGATTTATCGACACGCCGATGTTGCGTGGCCTTGGTGATCCCGAGATGGATGAAATGCTTATGGAGATCAAAGAAGAGCACAAGCTGCGTCGTCTTGGCCGCCCTTCAGAAATCGCAGCAGTAGCTGCATTTCTTGCATCGCCCGATGCGTCGTTCGTAACCGGACAAACAATCGCAGTCGACGGTGGTTACACCGCTGGACGCGATCACGGCGTTACAAAGCGAATGGGTCTGTAACTACCGATCAGATTCGAAGTGCGATAACCGGCGCAGGATCGGCGACGCGCAAAATGTCTTCGGGATCACTTGTGAGAACGATTACGCGCGTGTCTCGAGTCGCGTGTTTCTGACAAAGCACGCCAATGTGCGCGTCTGCGGGCGTAACTGAATGCTCGGTGACGATGCGCGCTGCGGCGTCTGCGGTGGAAGCGTCCAGCGGGCTGATCGTGATGGGGTAGCGGTTGAGCCTGGACGCTCTCGGGGAGGTTCGGTCCCAACCGGCTTCTACCTGCACGGTCGTGGGAACATGAAGGGAAACCTGGGTGTGATTCGCCGATCTCCATCGCGCCGCCTCAACCCGGGCAGCCACACTGCGGAACTTGGGGTGGTGAGGTAGCAGAATGGCCTGAACCGCTTCGTTGTCCAAGATCACTAGGGTCATGATCGGATCACGAACTGAGCTTCGGCCCAGAGGAGGACCTCATCGGGAGTCGCACTCGGATGAGTGGCCACGATTTCCGCAGCGGCTTTCGTGATGAGGTCGGGTCGCCGGGCGAGGGGATTGGCATCGATTTCTGCCACTCCGAGTGTGATTTCGGCGAGGGAGGGTCGATCGGACGGCTCTTCTTGGTAGTGGGCCTCGAGAACGGCGGCCAAGAGCGCTGCCTCGATGTCCGAGCGAAGGAGTTGAGCGGTGTAGGCCGTGGTGGAAGGGGCCACTCCGAGGTGCTCGGTGGCAAGGGCAGCGGCCTCACGAAGGGTGACAGGAAGGCGCATCGAGGTGTTGATGGTGGTGTCGTCGGGGCTGTGGAGAAGTGCGCTGATTCGATCTAAAATCTCATGGCTGGCCATGAGTCATTTGTACCACATAAGCGTGGTACATGAACAAGAGCTGATCGGCCAATTTCTCCAAAAATCCGGGATTTGGTACGAGACCGCCGAACCCCTAGAGTTTCACCTCCGTGCAACAGGGGTCTTCTCCGGAAGATCGCCAGCCGCACCTCTACGTCGATCGAACCGACGTCTGCGACGGTCTACTTCGGTAGATACCCCGCAGCACAACCGACAGGCGCTCGGCCGGGTTTTCCCGTGCCGAGCGTTGGCATGAAGGGCCCGTCCCCGCATGTCCGACTCGACGCAAACCACAACAGAAAGATCGTTGCCGTTATGGCGAACAAAGCAGTAGTCGGCGAAAAAGTCGGCATGACACAGGTATGGGATGACGCCAACCGCGTTGTACCCGTGACCGTGCTGCACGTCGCTCCAATGCGCGTGGTGCAGATCAAGACCGTTGAACGCGATGGGTACAACGCGTTGCAGGTGACCTTCGGTGAGAAGGACGCTCGCAAGCTGAATAGCCCCGACCGCGGTCACTTCGAAAAAGCTGGCGTTGCTGCCGGTAAGCGCGTGCTCGAGCTTCGTCTCGACAACGTCGACGACTTCGAAGTTGGACAGGAAATCAAAGTCGACACGCTCGCTGCTGGCGAGTTTGTTGATGTCACTGCCGTGAGCAAGGGCAAGGGTTTCGCCGGAACGATGAAGCGTCACAACTTCAAAGGCCAGCGAGCATCCCATGGTGCCCACCGAGTCCATCGTGCTCCTGGCTCGATCGGCGCCTGCGCCACCCCCGGCCGCGTGTTCAAGGGCACGCGCATGGCGGGTCGTATGGGTGCAGAGAAAGTCACCACGCTGAACTTGCGTGTTGTGTCTGCCGATCCCGAAAAGAACTTGCTGCTCGTGCGCGGCGCGGTGCCTGGCCCCAAGGGCGGCATCGTGGTCATCCGCGACGCAGTGAAGATCCACACGAAGGGTGATGCGTGATGGCAACTGTGACCGTTAAGACTGCAGCTGGCATCGATGCTGGTTCTCTCGAACTCGATGCCACAACGTTTGGTATCGAACCCAACGTCTCGGTGATGCACCAGGTCGTGACCGCACAACTTGCGGCACGTCGTTCTGGTACGCAGAGCACCAAGACCCGCGCTGAAGTTCGTGGCGGCGGAGCCAAGCCTTGGAAGCAGAAGGGCACCGGTCGTGCCCGTGCTGGCTCGACTCGTTCCCCCAACTTCATTGGTGGTGGCGTTGCGCTCGGCCCGAAGCCACGCAGCTACGCCCAAAAGACTCCGAAGAAAATGATCAAGCTCGCGCTTCGTTCGGCACTGTCTGACCGAGCGTCAGAGAGCAAGGTCATCGTCGTCGATGAATGGAACTTTGCTACTCCTTCAACGAAGGGTGCGGTTGCGGCACTTGCTGCTCTCGGCATTGAAGGCAAGGTTCTGTTGGTTCTCGATCGTGGCGATGTCGCTGCCTGGAAGAGCTTCCGAAACCTCGGCGAAGTTCACATCATCGAGACCGCTGAACTCAACACCTACGACGTCCTTGTTTCGGACTTCGTTGTGTTCACCAAGTCAACCCTGCCGAACGTGGAGGCATCGAAGTGAAAGATCCTCGCGATGTCATCATTCGTCCGGTAGTGAGCGAGAAGAGCTACGCCCTTCTCGAAAACAACGTGTACACGTTTGTTGTTCACCCCGACGCTTCAAAGCCCGAGATCCACGACGCAATCCAGTCGATCTTCGGTGTCAAGGTGCTCAACGTCAACACGCTCAACCGCAATGGCAAGCGCAAGCGCAATCGTCGCAACGGAACCTTTGGTTCTCAGACGGGCCAAAAGCGCGCCTTCGTCACTCTCGCCGCTGGCGACCGCATCGAATTGTTCGAGGGGTAAGGAACCATGGCTCTTCGTAAACGCAAACCGACTAGCCCCGGCCGTCGTTTCCAGACTGTCTCCGATTTTGCGGAGATCACAAAGGACACGCCGGAACGGTCGCTCCTCGTCCCCAAGCACCGCACTGGTGGTCGTAATAGTTACGGCCGCAAGACAGCTCGTCATAAGGGCGGCGGTCACAAGCAGCGTTACCGTCTTGTCGACTTCCGTCGCGTCAAGGATGGCGTTCCCGCCTCTGTCGCTGCGATCGAATACGACCCGAACCGCACCTGCCGTATCGCGCTGCTGCACTACCACGACGGAGCGAAGAGTTACATCCTCGCCCCGAAGGGTGTGCAGGTTGGCGACATTCTGCAAAGTGGCCAGGGTTCAGACATCCGTCCGGGTAACGCGCTTCCGCTGCGTTACATCCCGGTCGGTACCGTCGTGCACAACGTCGAACTCAAGCCCGGTGGTGGCGGAAAGATGGGCCGTAGCGCCGGCATGAGCATTCAGCTCGTTGCCAAAGAAGGCGATTACGCCACTCTTCGTCTTCCAAGCACCGAAATGCGTCGAGTTCCGATCGACTGCCGCGCCACTGTCGGTGAAGTTGGTAACTCCGAACATGAACTCATCAAGATCGGTAAGGCCGGTCGTAACCGTTGGAAGGGCGTTAAGCCTCAAACCCGCGGTGTGGCCATGAACCCGGTCGACCATCCACATGGTGGTGGTGAAGGTAAGACCTCCGGCGGTCGTCATCCCGTGTCTCCTTGGGGCAAGCCCGAAGGTCGTACACGCGACAAGACCAAGCCGTCTCAGAAACTCATTGTCCGTCGTCGCCGCACCCGCGGCTCGCGGCGTTAGGAGAGGACGAAATGCCTCGCAGCCTCAAAAAGGGTCCGTTTGTCGACGACCATCTTCTCAAGAAGGTCGACGCACTCAACGAACTGAACGAAAAGAAGGTCATCAAGACCTGGTCACGTCGTTCCACGATCATCCCCGAGATGGTCGGTCACACGATGGCCGTTCACGATGGTCGCAAGCATGTCCCGGTGTATGTCACCGAGGCCATGGTTGGCCACAAGCTTGGTGAGTTCGCGCCGACGCGAACCTTCCGGTTCCATGCTGGTCAAGAGAAGAAGGGACGCCGCTAATGGCCTTCGGTGCGAAGACCAATGAGCGTCCCGGCGTCCGCGCCGAGGTCAAGTACGTCCGTTCATCGGCATACAAGGCCCGTGAGATTCTCAATCTCATCCGCGGACTCCCGGTAGCGCGAGCACTTGAGGTGCTCGAACTTGCTGAACGCGACATCGCTCGCGTCGTTCTGAAGTGTCTCGAGTCGGCTATCGCCAACGCCGAGCACAACAACCAAATTCCTGCTGACGAATTGTTCGTTTCCGCATGCTTCGCCGACGAAGGCCCGACGCTTAAGCGTTGGCGTCCCCGTGCTCGTGGCCGTGCGACGCGTATCCGTAAGCGCACCTGTCACATCACGATCATCGTGAGCCGTCTGGCTGCCGACGATCTTGAGAAGTTGCGTGAACGTGAAGCCGCAAGCGGTCGTGCCTCTGGTGGACGCGCTGCTGCTGACGCTCGCCGCGAACGCGTTGCCCGCAGCCGCCAGGC
>JAEMTX010000334.1 GCA_016462055.1 Acidimicrobiia bacterium
GAAATAGAGATACAGACAGCTTGTTGTAAAAAGCATCAATCCGAGAGCGCCGTAGTAACCGAACTTCCAATGAAGTTCTGGCATATCGGTGAAATTCATGCCGTAGATACCCGCGATCAAGGTCGCAACAATAAGGATTGCGCCCCAAGAGGTCATCTTCTTCATCACTTCGTTCATTCGGTTTGAAGTGAGGGCGAGACTTGCGTCGACCACATTGCCCATTAGCTCACGTTGTGTATCGATCTGATCGACGACTCGCAGTAAATGATCGAAGACATCTTCGAAGTAGACGATCGACGTTTCCTCAACCCATGGAACTTCCCGACGCAAAAGCGCGAGCAAGACGTCTCGCAATGGGACGACCCTGCGACGAAACGTAATCATCGATCGTCGCAGTTCAAGCAGTTCTTGTTGCAACGTTCCGTCTGGAGGCGGACCAAGGTCAAAAAGCGTCTCTTCGATTTCCTCGAGTGCGTCTTCTGCTCGTTCCGCCTCAGCGAAATAACCATCGACCAACTCATCGAGAAGGCAATAAAGAAGGAAACCGACACCAGTGTCGAGGCTCCGAATGCGCTCATACCGCCGGGTGACCTCAGCTATCGAAAACGTTTCGCCGTGGTCGTTAGTTTCTCGAACCGTAATGAGCCAATTTGGCCCGATAAAGAAATCCACCTCGCACATATCGCCGTCGGCAGCTCGCGCGTTCGCAACGAGGAATGCATGAAGCGGATAACGATTGAGTTTGGCCCGTTGACCATGTTTCCGGACATCTTCGATTGCTAACTCATGCAGATTAAGGCCCGTCGCGAGTGAATCCAGATCTTCATCTTCTGGCCCGCAAAGATCAATCCAAAGCAAATTTGAAGGATCAGTAATCGCAGACACAATCGCTTGTATGCCGCTCACCGACTCCGAGGTTTCGCCGTTGTAAACCGTTGCGGTCAACATGTCGCGTCAACCTCGGAACGTTCGCTAGAGACTGCGGCTTCGCGTTCCGACGTGCTGAGACCGTGATAACGCCGCTCCCACCGAGCGGCAAAACGTTGTGCACCCCAGGCGAGAGCGATCACGAGTACAACAACGCCAAGTCCACGTAGATGCTGATAGCCACTTCCCACTGTCCCCATTGAGACCACCGAAGTGGGCCAGACAAACCAACTAGCCGCGAGACAAACGACCAAATATGACGGGCGATAGCGGCCAAGACTACAAGCGACAAGCAGAGCGAATCCTGTCACCAGATACCAAGGCCAAATCACCGGGCCGAGCAGAACATACGCAACCAACATCACACCCGTGGCTTTGATGTATCCGACTCGCGGACTGCGCATCAGCATCACAAACGCAATTGCCGCGGTCGCCAAAAGACCGAGAGCCCGGACTCCAGACGCAAGAACTTGGCCATTGACGTCAAGTCCGATTCCATTGAGGATCTCAGCAATGCTGAACCCCAGTTTGGTAGTTGGCGAATAGGTGTCGTTGACTTTTCCTGTGCTCGTGAGAGCTGTGATCCAGCCCGGACCCAGACCAACAAGAAAACAACCGACGACGATTGCGGCAATCGAAGAGGCAAAGACCGCCGCTGTTGTAACAACACG
>JAEMTX010000335.1 GCA_016462055.1 Acidimicrobiia bacterium
CTCTTGGTGAGATCTCTGACGCCATGGAAGCGGTATTCGGCCGACACAAGGCCGAAGTCCGTACCATTGCTGGTGTGTACGCAAAAGCCTACGAAGGCGACGAGGACTTCACCGCCCTTCAGGGCGAGATCGAGGCATTCGCAAAGACCGAAGGCCGCCGTCCGCGCATGCTTGTCGCCAAGATGGGCCAAGACGGCCATGACCGCGGCGCAAAGGTCATTGCAACTGCATTTGCCGATCTTGGTTTCGACGTCGATATGGGACCGCTCTTCCAAACCCCAGCCGAAGCAGCTCGCGACGCCATTGAGAACGACGTCCACGTGGTTGGCATTTCGAGCCAGGCCGCCGGACACAAAACCCTCGTGCCCATGCTCATCGACGAGTTGAAGAAGGCCGGTGCCAACAACATCCTCGTAGTGTGCGGTGGCGTCATTCCTCCTCAGGACTACGACATGCTCACCGACGCTGGTGTTGCGGCAATCTTCGGGCCGGGCACGAACATCCCTTCGGCGGCCCGCAAGGTGCTCGCTCTCATTGCCGAGAACAGTCCCAACTCGTGACCGAAGCCGCCGAGGATGCCGTCTCCCTCATCGAGGGGATTCGCTCCGGCGATCGGCGTTCTTTGGCCCGAGCCATCACGTTTGCCGAGTCGACTCGGCCCGAACACCGAGTCGTTGCAGATGCGGTGCTCGAAGCCGTTCTGCCTTCCACGGGTAACGCTGTGCGCGTAGGCATCTCTGGTCCGCCCGGAGTCGGAAAATCGACATTCATCGAAGCAATCGGCAATCACATCATCAGTCAAGGGCTGCGTCTTGCCGTTCTTGCCATCGACCCTTCGAGTCGACTGACTGGCGGATCAATCCTCGGCGACAAAACACGAATGGGCGAACTCGCCAACCAGCCGAACGCATTTATTCGTCCCTCCCCCGGCAGCGGACAACTAGGCGGCGTTGCCCGCCGTACACGCGAAGCAATGTTGTTATGCGAAGCAGCAGGGTTCGACGTAGTCATTGTTGAAACGATCGGTGTTGGTCAATCAGAAGTTGCAGTGTCAGACATGGTTGACCTCTTTGCCCTCCTCGTTTCACCTGGAGGCGGCGATGAACTACAGGGAATCAAGCGCGGCATCATGGAATTGGCCGACCTCGTCATTGTGAATAAAGCCGATGGCGACCTTGCCGCGGCCGCGGCACGGACCCGCGGTGACTATGCAAGCGCGGTTCACTTGCTGCGGCCGAAGTGGAACGCATGGACGACTGAAGTACTGGCGTGTTCTGCTCTCAACGGCGTGGGCGTTTCCGAGATCTGGGATGCAGTGATGTTGTTCCGTTCAACCGTCACGGCCAATGGCGAACTACTCGAAGCTCGCTCGGCACAGGCCACAGCGTGGCTCTGGAGCGAAATCGGCGACACGCTGCTCGAGCGCTTCCGCGCTGATCGTCACGTTGCCGGCTTGCTACCCGAAATCGAGTCAGGAGTTTTCGACGGACGAGTCACCCCAGCGAAAGCTGCTCTCGAACTTCTTCAGGCGTTCGGAACTACTGACTCAGATTGAGCCACCACGCGACTCAATGAGTTTCGCGTCTCCACACGAGC
>JAEMTX010000011.1:0-1513 GCA_016462055.1 Acidimicrobiia bacterium
TCGACGAGGTCGACGAAGAAGCCATCGCCGAGGTGCTTTCACTCTGGACCGGCATCCCCGTTTACCGACTTACTGAAGAAGAAACTGCTCGTCTTCTGCGCATGGAAGACGAATTGCATAGGCGAGTCATTGGTCAAGAAAACGCCATTAAGGCAGTGAGTCAGGCCATCCGTCGAACGCGTGCCGGCCTCAAAGACCCCAAGCGTCCTTCGGGTTCATTCATCTTCCTCGGCCCATCGGGTGTTGGAAAGACTGAACTTGCCAAGACCCTCGCCGAATTCTTGTTTGGCGATGAAGATTCGCTCATTTCGCTCGACATGTCTGAGTACCAGGAGAAGCACACCGTCAGTCGTCTTGTCGGTTCGCCTCCTGGCTATGTCGGTTACGAAGAAGGCGGACAGCTCACCGAAGCAGTGCGTCGCAAGCCGTTCTCGGTTGTGCTTTTCGACGAAATCGAAAAGGCCCATCCCGACGTCTTCAATACGTTCTTGCAAATCCTTGAAGAAGGACGACTCACCGACTCACAAGGTCGATCGGTCGACTTCCGCAACACCGTGCTGATCATGACCTCAAACCTCGGTACCGCCGATCTTCGCAAAGCCAACATTGGTTTTGGTAAGTCCGACGAAGCCGTGTCGTACGAGCGCATGAAGGAAAAGGTCAACGATGCACTCAAGGCGCATTTCCGCCCTGAGTTTCTTAACCGCATCGATGACACCATCGTGTTCCACGAGCTTTCCAAGGCAGAGGTCACGACCATTGTCGATCTGCTCATCAAGCGAGTCACCAAGCAGCTTGAAGGTCAGGGCATTGGTCTTGAACTCACCGAAGCGGCCAAGTTCCTGCTGGCCGACAAGGGTTATGACCCCACGTTGGGTGCTCGACCGCTGCGTCGTGCCATTCAACGCATGGTCGAAGATCCGCTTTCCGAGCGTCTGTTGTGGAAGGAATTCCGCGCCGGCCAGAACATCGTGGTCGATGCCGAACCCGATCCCGAAACCGGCGAGCGCATCATCGTGTTCCGTGCCACCGAGGGCTTTGAGCCCCCGCCCATGGAACTGGCCGAAGCCGGCGCTCCTGAATAGGGCGTCTGCACCACAAAGCTTTTGAAGGAGCCCGGGCCCAGCGCTCGGGCTCTTTCGCGTGCGGCGCCACGAACGGTATGCGATAGCGCTGGTAGTTTGCGCGTCGTGAAGAGGAACCGCCGTCTGCCGCGTGTTTTCGTGCTCCTTGTGCTCGTCGTTGTGGTTGCCGCAGGTTGTCGAGTTCAGATCGAAACCAAGATTGATGTTGGTCTCGATGGCAAAGGAACGATCACACAAGGCATTGGATTCGACGATGCGGCGCTGAAGCGTGTTGGCGATCCTGCTCGTGCGTTGCGCGCCGATGATCTTGTGCAAGCGGGTTGGGGGGTCGATGCCGCTTCAAAGGAAGGTGACCTCACCTGGATTCGGGTGCGTCACTCATTCGCCACTCCTGAAGAAGGCACCGCGCTTCTCGCCCAATTGAGCGG
>JAEMTX010000011.1:1613-21584 GCA_016462055.1 Acidimicrobiia bacterium
CGGCGCCTCATGCATTCACGCGGCCGGCGATGGTAAAGCGGGCACAAATAATGGGGGAACAAATGAGGGTTTCGGCAGTGCAACAAGGTTCTGTTGATCCGCTTTTCGATCCCACAGCACTTCCCGAACTGGGCAATGAACGAACGTCCGATTCGCCCCGCCGGCGCATCATTGTGGTTGGTGCTGGTCCGGGCGGAATTATCGCGGCCTATCGGTTTCGACGGGCTGGTTTTGATGAGGTCACCGTGCTTGAACGCGCCGCCGGGCCGGGGGGTACCTGGTGGCACAACCGCTATCCGGGCGCGGCGTGCGACGTGCAAGCACACCTGTATTCATTTTCGTTTGCGCCAAATCCGTCGTGGTCGCGTCCGTATGCCACACAACCAGAGTTGCTCGAGTACTTCGAGCGTGTTGTCGATGATTTTGATCTTCGTGGCTGTATGCGCTTTGGTGTCACAGTTCACTCTGTCGAACGAGATGACGTCGCAAATGTCTGGGTTGTGACTACTACTGATGGTGAGCGGATTGAAGCAGAGGTCGTTGTCAGTGCTGTTGGAATGTTCAATGAGTTGACATGGCCTTCGATCGATGGGCTCGAATCATTTACCGGCCCTAGTTTCCACACCGCGCAGTGGCCGGAGGATTTGGACATGGCGGAAAAGCGCGTCGGCGTCATTGGTAGTGCCGCTACCGCAGTGCAACTCGTTCCCGTAATTGCCAAGCAAGCTCCGCATCTCACGGTTTTTCAACGGTCGGCCCCATGGGTGATGCCGAAGCTCGATGAACCATTTACCGATGAACAGCGGGAGCGGTTTGCCGCTGATGAGTCACAACGACTCGAGATACGACGACTTTTATGGGATCGGGTTGAAGGGGCGATTTTGTTTCATCCGGCATCAGTTGAGATCTCGACCAATGCTGCGATTAGCAACCTCGATTCCATTGACGATCCGGAATTACGGGAGAAACTCACACCGCAGGATCCGTTCGGTTGTAATCGACCGCTTACGTCGAGCGATTACTACCCAGCATTCAATCTGGACACTGTCGACCTTGTAACGACGCCGATCAAAGAGGTGAAACCGAACTCCGTTGTTGATGCCGATGGCGTCGAGCATCAAATTGATGTCTTGGTGATTGCAACAGGATTTGCTGCGACTCGTTATCTCTCAGCGCTCCGCGTTACTGGTCGTGAGGGCGTTCGACTCGAAGACGAGTGGAACGATGGCGCGCAAGCATGGCTAGGAATCGCGACGACAGGATTCCCCAATCTTTTTCAGTTGTACGGACCAAATACCAACAACGGTTCAATTCTCTACATGCTCGAATGCCAAGTCGATCTGATCGTTCGAACGTTGCAAACGATGGATCGTCAAAACTTGGCATGGGTCGACGTTCGCCGCGAGGTTCTCGACGAGTACAACGTCGAGGTTCAGCAGGCCATCGCCGAAGTCGAACCGTGGACGAGCGACTGTTCGAACTACTACCGCTCTTCGACCGGCCGAGTGGTCACGCAGTGTCCCTTTGGGATGGCGGACTACCGCGAGCGCACCCTTGCGGTGTCGGAAGCGGTCTGGCACTCGGCTCCGCTGGTCTGAGCGATCGCCATCGGCTGTTGCGGTTTCATGAGCATCACCGAGGGGCCCAGTGTGCCGTCACCCCAGTTCGGCGCCCACGTGCTCAAGGTCGGGTAGCAGGCGAGCCCCTCTGATGACGAGTTGGCTCATTACGCTGGGCTTTCCTGTATTTTTTTTACCCGTGGGACATGAGGTTCCATGCAGGCGTAGAGGGGTTCTCGTTTTTCTCGTTCGGTGCGCATGACTGTGGCCGGTGCTCTTTTTCTTTCAACAGCGGTTCTGTTCACCGCCAGTCCCGCGAGTGCTGCGGCATCTGGAGACATGGTCAACAACAACGATGGCAGCATGACGGTCACTTGGTCTGTCACTGGGCAGTATGACAGCGTGTCTATATATTTTTATGCCAGCGGCGCGTCGTGCCCACAAACGGGAAATTCGGTTGGCAGCACATTTTACATCATGGGCGGCACTGGCATGTTGGCACCCGCGTTAAGTCCGAGTCCTTCGCTTTTATCTGCAGGTTCCGCTGTCAAGATTCCGATGTCGATGACGCCCTCGCAAATCCCTACCGGGTCATATGTGGCATGCCTCTATTTGAATGACGGTGAGGGAAATTCCGTGCTCGATCAATCACTTCCAATCACCTTCGCCGTTGTGGCTCCCACCACGACGACCACGACGACAGCGCCGTCAACCACGACGACCGCTGCGTCTACTCCCGTCACCCCGGCGTTCACCGGCTGATCGATTCAGCTTCAAGATTTGAATGGTGCCGCTCCTTCGGGGGCGGCACCATTTGTTTGGGCGCCACGACTGTCACGTGTGGTGCGTAGGGTGTCGCCGTGGCCAAGCTCCGAGCAGTGTTCCGTTGCACCGAATGCGGCACCAGCGTGCCCAAATGGGTCGGGCGCTGTCCCGGTTGCGAGGGCTGGAACACGCTGATTGAAGAGCTCGACGACGTATCGAAAACTTCGACCGCCGCGTTGTTGGGTCGGCGTGATGCGCCCGTACCTATTTCTGAAGTCGACGCGCACGAGTGGCAGCCGAAGCCCACCGGTATCGGCGAACTCGATCGTGTTCTGAGCGGTGGTCTCGTGCCCGGTTCGGTCACGTTGGTTGGTGGCGAGCCGGGTATCGGTAAGTCCACCCTGCTGTTGCAAGCGGTCGCCTCAATCGCGGCGTCGGGTTCGAAGGTTCTCTACGTGTCAGCCGAAGAATCAAAGCAACAAGTTCGTCTGCGAGCCGAACGGTTAAACGCGCTGCATCCCGATCTGTGGCTGGCGTCAGAAACTGCAGTGCCTCACATTCTTTCTTCGGTCGACGAAATCAATCCTGCGGTGTTGGTGGTCGACTCCATTCAAACCGTGCATACGCCCGATATCAGTTCGGCTTCGGGTTCGGTAGCGCAGGTGCGCGAAAGTGCAGCGCGCTTGGTAACCACAGCGAAAGAGCGCGGATTGTCAGTTGTGCTTGTTGGCCATGTCACCAAAGAAGGCGGGCTTGCTGGTCCCCGCGTGCTCGAGCACATTGTCGACACGGTTCTGGCATTCGAAGGCGATCGTCACCACGCATTACGCATGTTGCGCGCGGTCAAACATCGCTTCGGTGCCACCGACCAACTCGGTCTGTTTGAAATGACCCAACACGGAATGCTCGGTGTTCCCGACCCCAGTCGTTTGTTCTTGGCCGATCGTCGCAAGGGTGTTTCCGGTTCGGTCATTGTTCCCACCATGGAAGGCGATCGGCCGATGCTGGTCGAAGTGCAAGCGCTTGTTGCCCATTCGGAACTTCCGTCACCTCGACGAAGTGCACAAGGGCTCGACTCCGGCCGCCTTTCGTTGTTGCTCGCGGTGTTGTCAGAACGCGCCGGCGTCACCTTTGAAAAGCGCGACGTGTATGCGCTGGCCGTTGGTGGCGTGAAGATTATTGAACCGGCAGCCGATCTTGGTGTGGCCCTGGCACTTGCGTCATCGCGCTTTAATTCGCCAATCCCCGAAGATCTCGTTGTGTGTGGAGAAATCGGTTTGGGCGGCGAACTTCGCCAGGTTGCTCATGGCGAGCGTCGTTTGGCTGAAGCCGCTCGGCTCGGGTTCACACGTGCACTCGTTCCGCGCCTTGCTCCCGACCCACCCGAAGGCATGAAGGCCATTCGTGTCGGAACATTGGCCGAAGCAGTGGCTGCTGTGGGTATTGGCCACAACGCGTCTTCTGAATTCTGAAAGGTCCCAATGCGCATCACACTTGCGAACAGCGTTCCCGCGGAACTGGCAGCGCCGGCTTTGGTAGACGAAAACACCCTTGGCGTTGTTTTGTTCCCCGACATCATGGGGTTGCGTCCCCTGTTCGACGACATGTGCGCGCAACTCGCCGCTGATTACGGGTGGGTGGTGTGCGCACCGGAACCATTCCCCGGTCGTGAAGACCTTTCGGTCGATCAACGCCTTGGGGCCATGGCCGATTTCGATGATGCCGAGCTTCGCAGAACCGCCGAACTCGCTGCAGAAGCAACAGGATGCACTCGAGTTGTGGCTACTGGCTTTTGTATGGGCGGGATGTTGGCGTTCAAAGCAGCAGCAACCGGTCACTTCAAACGCGCAGCAGGGTTCTACGGAATGATTCGCCTTCCTGAAGCCTGGGCCGACGGGCGTCTGCAACAACCGATCGAAGCGTTGGCGTCACCAGACCGTTGTCCGACACTCGCCATCATCGGCACTGCCGATCACTTCACGCCACCACAAGACGTTGCCGATGCCGAAGCGCTCGGTGTCATGGTTGTTTCCTACGAAGGCGCCGAGCACGGGTTTGTGCACGATGCATCGCGACCAGCACATCGTGCTGAGGATGCCGCTGATGCGTGGCGTCAAGTTGTGGCGTTCTTAGAAGCCTGAAGAACTCAGGCTTTGGAAAGTTTGCTCAATGGCTCGATCGTTGTTGCAAACGCCATCTCGTAGGCGACGGCTGCAACTGGGGTCCAGTCAAGGTTGCGGAACGCGTCCGTGAGCAAACTGAGCGAAACGGTGCCGATGCCGCTGGCTGCGGTGAGATACCAAAATGCGGCGGCAGCGGCGGCAGCGTCGGGATAGGTCTTCTCGACAGCGTCACTGACGATTGCGAGTGAAGCTGCGGTGCGTTTCCGGCCAGCAGCGGCAAGATCTGTGTGATGACGCATCGCAACAGTGGTTTCCGTACGAAGTTGGCGGATGGGCCGATTCGACTCAGCGAGCAATCCAATTTGCAAGGCGATGATTGCATTTTTGTATTCCTCCGGACCGAGTTCGAGGAAAGACGCTGTTCCCGTTCGCCAGATTTGGTCCATCATCTGGCCAATCGCCATATGCATGAGCTCGTCTTTGGTGCCGACATGTGTGTACGCAGAACTGAATGAATGACCGGCTGCTCGAGCCACTCGATGTGCTGTGGTTTTCTCGAAGCCGACACGAGCCACAACTTCCATCACTGCGGAAACAAATTCATCGAGGCCAACGTCGCCGGTGTCGGGAGTGGGGATAGAAAGTGAAACTGGTGAAGCGCTGAGACCTTGCTGATCCAAGTTCTTAGGATCAAGAGCGCTTTCCCGGAACTGGAGAAGGATTGCCTTCCATGGTGGACGAGTCTTGGGGACTGACCGGCTCTTGAGCACGCATCCAGTTGGAACTGTCAACCGAAGTGAGCAAATCGCTGGTGGAATGTCGGGGTGCGCGGCGCAGATATGCTGAAAAAGGGCTTCCACCTCGTCGCGAACAGAGTCGACAAGAAGAGGAAAGCGTCGTGCGACGGCGACAATCTCGACAGCAGCTGCGGTGAGCGCAGAGGGGGCTTCGAGTTCTTGGAGCAACCACTGCGACGGTTCTAGATCTTTCGACGACGCAAACGCATTGAATTCGAGGATCAGTCGTTTGTAATGATCGCGAAGTTTCTCTTCCCAGAGTTCAAGAGCAACGTCTTCCGCAGAGTCGTATCGGCCGTACAGCGGACCATTGGACATGCCTGCGTGCGCTGCGATCTTCGTGAGCGCAAGACCATCGACTCCGAAAGCGGCGAGTAATTCAAGAGCCGAAGCGGTGATGGCCTCTTGAACCTCGCGGGTTTTCTGCGCTCGCGAAACCCTGGGTCGATCTGTTGCGGGTTCGCCGAACGACCCTTTTGAAATTTTTTGAGCCATAGCGTCATTCTAGCCGAAGAAACAATTTTCATAAGGAATCTCTTATTCGAATATACTTTGTTTGTAGTTAAGGAGTTCTCGGAGGTTCCCTCACGCTGGTTTTGCAACTTCAATAACCCTCTTGGCTTCGGACTAGAACAGGACAGCATCATTTCTGCGTTCTTGGAGGAACCATGAAGGTTGATATCTCACTCGCTATGTCCGGGCCGGTTGATTCGGTGCCGAGAGCGGCGGAACTTCAAGCTCTTGGTGCTGATGGGCTCTTCAGTTTTGAAAATGCCCACGATGTGTTCTTTCCATTGGTGCTCGCCAGCACCTCGTGTCAGATCGACCTCATGACGAATGTGGCCATGGCCTTCCCGCGAAGCCCGCTGCATCTCGCCTATGCGGCGAACGACCTACAACTGCTCACCGAGGGAAAGTTCCGCTTAGGTCTCGGGTCACAGATCCGACCGCATATTCAGAAGCGCTATGGATCGGTGTGGGAAAAGCCCGTTGCCCAGATGCGCGAATGGGTGAGTGCAACAAAGGCGATCCTCGCCCACTTTGCTGGTGAGGGGCCGTTTGATTTCAAAGGTCAATGGACAACGCACACGCTCATGACTCCGAACTTCAATCCAGGCCCGAACCCCTTCGGCAAAGTTCCTGTACTGGTGGGAGCGCTTGGTCCAAAGATGTGTGAAATGACGGCTGAAGTTGCCGACGGCATTTTGGTGATGCCATTTAACTCAGAACGACATTTCGCCGAGCGCACGATGCCCGCACTCGAGCGCGGGTTCGCTACGGCCGGTCGCGATCGCAAGGACTTCGAAATCATTCTGGAAGTTATCTGCGCTGTTGGCCAGACCGATGACGAGATTTCGGCAGCCGCGAACGGCGTCAAAACGCTTCTTGGTTTCTACGGTTCGACTCCTTCGTACAAGCCAGTGCTTGACGCGGAAGGTTGGGGCGAACTGCAACCAGAACTCAATGCATTGTCGAAGCAGGGCGACTGGGCCGGAATGGCAAAGAAGATCAACGACGATGTCCTGCGCACGATCGCTGTTGTTGGTGCGCCCAAAGAAGTTGCCGCAGAGATCGTTCGTCGTTTCGGACACGAAGCCAATCGGGTGTGTCTCTACTTCCCCGGCTATCCCATCAGCGACGAATGCATCGCCGAAACCATACGTGAAATCAAGGTTGCTTCAGGGGAAGCGTGATGGCGCGAACAATAGATACCGGCACAAACGATCTGTTGGCTGAACTTCATGATGATGGTGTTTTAGTTGTCACGCTGAACCGACCCGACACGAGAAACGCATTTAGTGGAGCGATGGGCCGTGCGCTCGGTGAGATATATCGAATGGCCGATACCGATGACGGGGTGCGCGTTGTCGTGCTTACTGGAACACCGCCAGCGTTTTGCGCAGGTGCCGATTTCTCCAGCGGCTCAGATGTTTTCGAGCGTTCTGATGCGCCCGCTTTCAGCGCCAACCCGGTGAATCCGCCCGCTTGGCGTATTCGAAAGCCAGTGATTGCAGCCGTGAATGGTCACGCGATTGGTGTCGGATTCACCCTCACCCTGCATTGCGATCTTCGTTTCATGGCGCGAGACGCGAAGTACGGAATCGTGCAGGTCCGTCGCGGCGTCATGCCTGACGCCATGAGTCACTGGACGCTTCCGCGACTTGTCGGTTTAGCGAATGCTGCCGATCTTCTTCTTACCGGTCGCACGTTTACCGGCGACGAGGCCCGTGAACTTGGCGTGGCGTCACGAGTCCTCGACAACGATGACGTGTTACCGCATGCACTTGAAGTCGCTCATGACATGGCCGTGAATACCGCGCCGCTCTCAGTCGCTGTGAGCAAGAAATTGCTGTGGGGAACGTTCTCGATGACTCCCGATCAGGTCGACCGAGCAGAGACCGATCTCCACCATCACCTGATGGGCGAAGCCGATGCTCGCGAAGGCGTTATGGCGTTTCTCGAGCGTCGCGATCCGCAATGGTCGCTTACAGTCAACGACAACTGGCCCGATGAATGGCCGACTCCGGGGGACATCACATGAACGAAGAACTCACAATCACCACCGATGACGTCCTTCGTGGCATCGACCTTTCTGGAAAGGTCGTTCTGATCACAGGAGCAACAACCGGGTTAGGTAAAGAGTCTGCTCGTGCACTCGGTGCGGCCAGAGCCACTGTCGTTATCACTGCGCGTTCTGAAGACAAAGGTCGTGCTGGTGTTGCTCAGTTGCTTGAGTTGGTTCCCGGCGGCGACTTTTCGTTTGGTGTGATGGAACTTGGTTCTCTCGACAGCGTGCGTTCGTTCGCCGAGAAGTTCGTTGCCGAACACGATCGGCTCGATGTGCTTCTTGCCAACGCCGGCATCATGGCGGTTCCGTACGGAAAGACCGATGACGGTTTTGAATTGCAGTTCGGCACAAATCACCTCGGCCACTTCGTCTTGGTGAACCGCTTGCTGCCATTATTGAAAGCAAGTGCTCCATCACGAATCGTCAACCTGAGTTCGGCCGGGCATTTCACATCCGGGATTATTTGGGACGACCCAAACTTTGAAAATCATGAGTATTCGAAGATGGATGCCTATGGTCAGTCGAAGACCGCCAACATCTTGTTCACCACGGAACTCGAACGTCGTTACGGCAACCTCGGGGTCCATTCGTGGGCGGTGCATCCTGGAATGGTGATGACTGACTTGGCTCGAAGTTTTACGAAGGACGACTTCGGCGATCTCGCATCGCGAGCCAAGAAGTCGGGCATGAAAATGCCAACACTCGTCAATGTCGATCTGGGTGCGTCAACGCAGGTATGGGCATGTGTGAGCGCGGAAGCACTTGAGCAGCCGGGTTCCTACCTTGCCGACCGCACCTTTGCCACGCCTTCGGACTATGCGAATGATCCCGAACTCGCAAAGCGATTGTGGGCAATGTCAGAAGAGTTCGTGGGAGAAACGTTCCCCGAAGAATGAACTCAGCGAGCGCGTAATTCGAGCTGTTCGCGATTGGTAATTTTATAGCGACGCTCGGACTGTTCGATCCAGCCGAGTCGCACGAAACTTGCGATTGCCTTGTTGACGCGCTCTCGTGATGCGCCCACCATGCCCGCAAGTTCTTCTTGCGTAATGGGAAGCGAGAATTCGTCGGCTGTGCCAGCAAGCTCGAGAAGACGCTTTGCTGTGCGACCGGTGACATCAAGGAACACTGAGTCGGCGAGTTGTTCGTCGGTATTGCGCAGGCGATTGGCCAGCATCTCGACAACGTTCCAGAGCAATTGCGGTTGGTCGCGATAAATGTCGCGAAGCGGAGCGTAAGAAATCGCAACGACTTCAGACGGTTCAAGGGCACGAGCTTCGGCCGAACGGGCAAGGCCATCAAAGAGCGGCATTTCACCGAAGAGGTCACCACGCTCCATAAGAGCGACAACTGATTCGCGGCCATCGACAGAGCGATTGGCGATAGCGATTCGGCCAGAGACGACGACGAAGAGTTCGGTGGCCGTGTCGTTCTCGGTAAAGAGCACACCGCCACGAGCGAACGAACGTTGTTCGGCAACACCCACAACCGCATCGAGGGGTTCGCCTTCGAATCCCTTGAAAAACTCAATGGTGGTGAGAAGTTCGCGATCCGTCACGTGTTCAACTCTAGCGTTGCCGCACCGACTATGACGCAGAGCTCTGTTGCTCGCTGAACGAGAAAGGGGTGTCGCGCCTAGCCTTTGCGCCATGGTTGCGAAATGGTCAGCAAAATGACGACAAATGATGCAGTCCCTTCCGATGGTCCGGTTTGGACGATTGTGCTCGCTGCTGGGGCTGGTCGTCGTTATGGAACATCCCCAAAGCAGTATGAATTGCTTGGTGCGGATCGAATAATTGACCGTTCGCTCGCCGCGAGCCGCGCTGCCGCAGACCATGTTGTCGTTGTGCTCGCGCCTGGCGAGGAACGTGAAGGTCAGAATCTTGTCGCATCTGGTGCCGCTGACGTTGCGGTGATTGGAGGTGCGGAACGAGCAGACTCGGTGCGCGCCGCTCTCTCGGTGATCGATGCCGATGCGGCTGTCATCGTTGTTCATGATGCAGCGCGCCCACTCGCTTCTGCGGAACTTCATCAATCGGTTGTCAGCGCGGTGCACGCCGGAGCCGACGCAGCGATCCCGGCTATTGCGGTGACCGACACGATCAAACACATTGTTCATGCTCAGGACGGTCGGTCCATCGTGATCGAGACCCCTGATCGTTCGACATTGGTTGCCGTCCAAACCCCGCAGGCGTTTCGGGCGGACATTCTTCGGGAGGCCCACGCGACGTCTGCCGGCGCTACCGACGACGCCGCATTGGTCGAAGCCATTGGCGGAACCGTCGTCGTGGTTGATGGTGAACCAACCAATATCAAGATCACTGGACCAAATGATTTGGCTATCGCCGCGATTCTCCTTGAAACCCTCGGGTAGATTGAAGAAATGACGGTACGAGTCGGACAAGGTTTCGACGTTCACGCGTTTTCTGACGATCCAGCCCGAAAACTGGTCCTCGGAGGCGTGGTGTTCGACGGTGAACGCGGATTAGTGGGCCACAGCGACGCTGATGTCGTGGCCCATGCATGCGCCGATGCACTGCTTGGGGCCGCTGGCCTCGGCGATATTGGCCAACACTTTCCCGACACCGACCCGAAATGGGCAGGTGCTGACAGCATCGGGCTTCTCACCGAGGTTGCGCGACTTGTGCGCGAATCAGGATTTGAACCAGGCAACGTCGACGCCTCCGTGGTGTGCGAGCGCCCAAAGTTGGCGCCACGACGCGACGAAATGTCTGAACGGCTTTCGGGTGCCGTTGGCGCACCGGTCACGGTGAAAGGCAATCGTGCCGAGGGCCTCGGAGCGATTGGTCGCGGCGAAGGCATTGCCTGCTTCGCTGTTGCGGTGGTGGAGCGATGAGCCCAGCACGCAGTGGTCGAAGCGGCGGCAAGGCGCCAAAGGGCGCGAAGTCTGCAGGTCCGAAATCCTCAAAGGGTGCGCCTCGCGGCAAAGCCGGTCCGTCAGCAGGTCCCAAGTCCAGTCGAAAAGCTGCCGCTGCTCCGCGCGGTGGCACCAAGCGTGCACCTGCGGCAAAGCGCGGAGCTTTTCCGAAGTCGACTGCTCCGGCGCCAGGCGCGGCGAAGGGCAGTAAGCCCATGTCGTCAGCGGCGAAGAAAGCGGTTGAAGCCAAACAGGCTCGCCATGCCGCTGCGTCAGTGCGTAAATCCGATCGTCCTGGTGCAATGCGCCGGGCCCGTGGCGAAGGCGATCGCCCAATCGCACGCGGACAGGCCATTCCTCGCGGACTTGGCGGCGATCAAGTCGAGGGTCGTCAGGCTGTACGCGAACTATTGCTCGCCGGAAAGCGCCGTGTTCGTGAAGTCATGATCGCTGAAGATCAGGACAACAACGAAACATTGCAAGACATCGCCGATCTCGCGAACGATATGAAAATTCCAGTGCGCGAAGTGACGCGAACCAAGTTGTTTAGCGTTGCTCGCACTGAATCACCTCAAGGTGTTCTCGCTCGAGCCGATGAGATCGATGATTATGACTTGCTTGATCTCGCAAAGCGGAAGGGCGCTAATGGAGCGCCGCCGTTCTTGTTGGCCGTGGATGGCGTTACCGATCCTGGCAATCTCGGTGCGCTTCTTCGAACAGCCGAATGTTCTGGCGTTACCGGAATTGTTCTGCCGAAGCATCGTGCAGTTCACATCACACCAACGGTGACAAAGTCGGCAGCAGGCGCTGTCGAATACCTGCCGATGGCGCTTGTCGGTGGTCTGCCCAATGCGATTAACGAACTCCGTGCTGCAGGTGTTTGGGTCATCGGGCTCGACATGGGTGGCGATACCGATTTGTTCAACCTCACGGTGGCCGATGAACCGGTCTGTCTCGTGATGGGCGCCGAGGGCAAAGGACTTTCTCGACTGGTCCGCGAACGTTGCGATGCCGTCGTAAGCATCCCCTTGCTCGGCGAACTCGCCTCGCTCAACGTTTCGGCGGCAGGAGCGCTTGCGTGTTACGAGGTCACTCGACGCCGACTCGCAGCAAAGGCTGCTAACTAGTCCCGATTTTTTCGGGCGAGTTTGGCGAGTAACTGAAGAGTTCGCTCGGCGTTTTCCGAACGTTCCACGTCGTCGTCACCGACTGCAAACGTCATCGCGGCCAGGTCAGTGACTCCCGAATCTTCATAGGAAGCCAATCGCTCTGCGACTTGTTCTTCGTTTCCGATGATGGCGACTTCAGACGGCGACCCGCTTTCGCCCAGTTCGAGCATTCGCGCGTAGTTCGGGATATGTCGATACATGCCGAACTTTTGTTCAGCGAGTTCTTTCCCCTTGGTGATGCCATCGCAGACGGCTACAGGAAGCCCCGCGATTACGCGGGGAGTAGGTCGGCCTACGGCTTCTGCTGCGGCGGAAAGTCGGGGAAGAACATGAGTGGAGTGCGTGTGCTCATCGCACATCCAGGTAATGGTGCCGGCAGCGCGCTCTCCAGCAAGTTTCAACATGAGCGGTGCGAGTGCGGCAAGGAAGACCGGAACAGGTGTTGCCCCAGGAACATCGAGCAATGACTGAACGGTGTAACGGTCGCCGGCAAACGAAACCGTTCCGCCCATTCCTCCGGGCCCGCCATTTGTTTCGTTTGCTTCGACCTGAGCAGCAGAGCACGCATCAAGAACACTGACGTAGTCACGGACATGCTCAATAACTGCGTCGTAGTTCTCTCCGTACCAGTTCTCGGCAACGTTGCGATGCGAGGGCCCAATACCAAACGCCAAACGACCACCACATGCGGCCTGCGTTGTCAGTGCGTGTTGTGCCATTCCGTAGGGGTGGTGTGACCAAGTCGGAACAACGGCGGTGCCCAGCTCGATGCGCGAGGTTTCGCGTCCGACAATCGCGAGTGCTGTGAGTGCGTCGAGGCTCCAAGGAATATGCGGAACCCACCCGGTGTCGATGCCGTTTGTTTCTGCCCACGTTGCCGTTTCAACGAGATCGTCGATCGAGGAACCGTGAACACCAGTTTCGGAAATAAATAGACCGATTCGCATGTCAGAGTCCGTTTATTGCGCGCCATACACGTTCGGGGGTGAGGGGCATATCTATATGTCGAATTCCGAGATGGGAAACAGCATCGACGACTGCATTCTGTACTGCTGGTGTCGATCCGATGGTTCCCGATTCGCCGATACCTTTTGCGCCGAGTGGATTGATTGGCGACGGCGTCTCCATCTCCACTCGTTCGAAAGGCGGAAACTCAGCCGCCGAAGGCATGAGGTAATCAAGAAGCGTGGTGCTGAGTGGGTTGCCGACTTCGTCGTAGCGAACTTCTTCAAACAACGCTTGAGAAATTCCTTGAGCAAGGCCGCCGTGTACTTGACCATCGACTAGGAGCGGATTGAGAATGACACCAGCATCGTCGCACGCAATGATTCGTCGGAGTTCGACCTTGCCGGTTTCGGAGTCGATCTCGACGACTGCAATATGTGTGCCAAACGGGAACGTCGGTCCGCTTGCGGTGAAGTCAGAGAGCGCGAATAACTGGTTCTCGTCCGCAATCGATGTGGCCCCGATTTCTTCCCAACCAATACTCACCGCTGGTGTCCCGGCAACGTGGAAACGTGCGATGTCTGTATCGAGCACGATGTCGGCGGGGTCCGCTTCAAGAAGTTCACTCGCGCGTTGTCGCGCCATTTCGACAAGCTTTTGTGTGGCATCGAAAACAGCGCTTCCTGCGATTTGCAGCGATCGCGATCCTCCCGTGGTTTCACCGGTGGGAACGAGATCGGTATCGCCGTAGACCACTTCGATGCGATCAAGCGGAATTCCGGTTTGATCAGAGACCAGCATCGACCATGCCGTGACGTGGCCTTGGCCATAGGGATTCGAGCCCGTAACAACGCGAGCCGATCCATCGACCAGCACTTCGACAGAGCCGTATTCGCTACCAACGCCAGCACCAGTGATCTCGACGTAGGTTGCCATTCCAATACCCAGAAGACGAGGATCGCCGGCTGCTCGGCGCTGTGCTTGTTCAGCGAGCAGTTCGTCATAACCGGCGGCGGCAAGTGCTCGGTCAAGAGAGCCTTCGTAGTTGCCGCTGTCGTAGGTCGTGCCTGTCGGGGTGGTGAAAGGAAACGCGTCGGGACGAACGAAGTTGCGGCGACGTACATCGGCGGGGTCGAGACCCGCTTCATCGGCGAACAGGTCAACGGCGCGTTCAAGTGCCGCAGAGGCCTCGGGTCGGCCAGCGCCGCGGTAAGCACCGGTTGGTGTGGTGTTGGTGGCAACCGAATGAGATGACACCTGCACTGCAGGAATGTCGTAAACGCCGCTGGCCATGATGCGCGTGGCATACGGAAGGATCGCTCCCATGTTTGGGTAGCCACCAGCGTCTTGAATGATCTCAATGCGATAGGCGAGAAGATCGCCGTCTTTGGTTCCACCGAGTGTGACGGTTTGAATTTGTCCGCGCCCATGACCCATGCCGGTCATGTTTTCAGAACGAGTTTCGGTCCATCGCACGGGACGACCAGTGCGTCGTGACAATTCGCCGAGCACCACGGCTTCGGGAGCGGCGTGAGCCTTTGCCCCGAATCCACCGCCAACGTCGGGACAGATTACTCGCATCTGATCTTGTTCAAGCCCGTAAATTTCCGCGATGGTGTTGCGAATGGGATGCGTTCCCTGACAACCGATTTCAAGAACGAGCCGTCCGTCTTCCCACCACGCAATAGCACTGCGATTCTCGATTGGTGCAGGAGCGAGGCGCTGATTCACCGTTGTTTGTGTGATGACGACATCGCAGTCGTCAAAGGAAATGGGATCGCCGCGGTGCTCTGCGTGCATCGCGATGTTTGTTCCGACATGTGGAAACAATTGGATTGAATCTTCGGAAAGCGCGTCGCGGGGATCGATGATTGCTGGAAGTGATTCGATTTCGACAATCACGAGTTCAGCGGCGTCGACGGCGGAGGCTCTCGTCTCGGCAACAACGGCGACAATCGGATCGCCGACGTAACGGACACGTCCTCGAGCCAAGACTGGGCGCGTGAGGAGCTGGTTCAGCATCATGAATGGTTTGATATCGCCGATCGTGAGATCGGCGCTGGTGACGATGTCGACAACACCAGGCGCGTTACGGGCCTCGTCGATGTCGATCGAGGTGATCTCGCCATGGGCAACCATCGATCGGACATAAACGACATGAAGGGCCCCGTCGATGACGATGTCGTCGACGTAGGTGCCTCCTGATGTGAGAAGGGCCGGATCTTCTTTCCGGACGACTCGATTCCCCAGAATGCTCATGTCCGGACGCTACCGGGGCCGAGGGTCCCGAGCCATCGCCAGAGATAGTTGCGCTCACGCCTCAGGGCGACCACCATCACCCTCCTGACTGCGTGGGGGAGAATGCAATGACTGGAACAACGTGGGTTTGGGAACCGCCGGCAGGAGCAGATGCGTTGTTTGCCTCGGGCGCCCCGTTTGAGATCTCGACCGAACCGGTGCTCGGGGTCGATTGCAAGGTTTTCAAGAACCGGTTGGGCAATATTCGCGAGGTGTTGACCGCGTTCACCGCGCGTCATGGCGATCTTCCCAATCTCGTGTTCCCCGAAATCACGCTGAGTTTCAACGATGTGCAGGCTTCGACCGCCCGTGTAGCCGCCTGGTTTGCTGAGCGAGGTGTCGTAAAGGGCGATCGTGTCGCTTTTGCTGCGGCGAATGTCGCGCCATATGTCATTGGCTGGTGGGCGACGCTGGCAAGTGGCGCAATTGTTTCGAGCCTGAATGGTTGGTGGACTCCATCTGAGTTGCTTCACGGGGTGGAACTTTCGAAGCCTCGCCTGGTTTTCGCCGATGGGCCACGAATGAAGCGCCTGCTTGAAGCTGGACTTTCCGACGATGTCGAGGTTCACGATCTTTCCGAACTCGACCACCTGCTTGGGCCTGCGCGTGTAGACGACCCGGCGCTTCCAGATGTTGCGATCGATGAAGACGATCCCGCGGTGTTGCTGTTTACAAGTGGAACGACGGGTCGACCGAAAGCAGCGTGTCTTTCGCATCGCAACTTCGTGCATTTCCCGTCGGCAGCAACGCTTGCTGGTGCAGTTGGAGCGGTGCTCGCGCCACAGCCTGTTCCGGCGCCGGGCGCGCCCGCGCCGAAACAGCCTTCAAGCATCATGGTTGGTCCGTTGTTTCACGTTTCCGGCGTTGTCCCGCTGATCACTGCTCATTACACGGGTTCAAAGTTGGTATTCCCGCCTGTTGGCTCGTGGAATGAAACAACGCATCTCCAACTCACTCAGGAACATTCGGTTGGTGGTTGGAGCGCGGTTCCAACACAGTTTTGGCGGTTGCTTGAACACCCTGATTTCGAGAAGTACGACACGTCAAGCGTCGTCACCGTTGGCGGCGGCGGTGCAACGTATTCGCCAGAGTTACTCCGCCTAATGGCTCGAAAACTTCCTCAGGCTCGTTTGGGCGTTGGTTACGGCATGAGCGAAACGCTCGGTTCTGGTTCACGTCTGGGCGGACTCACGATGGACGAATGGCCGGCATCGGTTGGCACGGTCGAAGCAATGTGTGAACTAGAGATTCGTGACGAGCACGACGCTGTTGTTGCCGATGGCGAGGTTGGCGAAATTTGTGTTCGCGGCGCGGTGGTCTTCCTTGGCTATTGGGAGAATCCCGAAGCATCAGTGAAAGCGCTTGATGCGCAGCGGTGGTATCGCACCGGTGATTACGGGCGAATTGTCGACGGCATCTTGTTCCTTGAAAGCCGCATGAGGGACATGATCATCCGCGGGGGCGAGAATATTTACCCAATTGAGATCGAACATCGCCTTGAGGAGCACCCCGAAGTTGCTGAGGCCGCTGTCGTTGGTGTGCCGCACCATCAGTTAGGTCAAGAAGTTGCTGCGGCCATCGTGCTCAAACCCGGTTCAAGTCTTGATGCCGAAGGTGTCAAGGCTTGGGTGGGCGAGGAACTTGCTCGTTACAAAGTCCCCACGCACATTATTTTCCGCGATTCACTTCCCTATAACGCCACCGGTAAGGTTTTGAAGCATGAACTTGAAGCGGAGATCTCAACCCAACTCGGCTAGAGGATCGTTCGCCATTTTGACGTGGTGAAAAGAAATCCTCTGGCGGCTGGGCTGCGTCGTGCTCTGTTTACGGTGTGGAGAGACACTGGCGCGTCGCCTAACCTCCACGTTCCCGCCCGGGTAGCTCAGTCGGCAGAGCACCTGTCTTGTAAACAGGATGTCGAGGGTTCGATTCCCTCCTCGGGCTCTCACCAAGCGATAACGGACGCGGACGCCAGCAGGCTGATTTCTTCGGCGCTCACACCAAACTCGGCCAGCACTGATTCAGTGTCGCAACCGGGGCTAGGCGTACGTGGGTCGAAGTTCGCCTGGAGTGCGGCTCAATCGTGGCGCGGGAAGTAACTGAGGGACCGAACCTTCCACCGGAACGAAGTTGCCGCGAGCGATGTTGTGCGGATGCTGTTCCGCTTCGGCGAAGCTGAGTACAGGCGCGTAACAAACGTCGGTTCCTTCGAGAAGGTCTGACCATTCATCTCGGGTTTTGGTTCGGAACACTTCGGCGAACTTTGCGCGAATCTCGGGCCAACCGTTCATGTCGTTCTGATCAGGTAACGACGCGGGATCAATCCCGAGTTTGTCCAAAAGTTGCGCGTAGAACTTTGCTTCGATCGGTGCGACGGTGACGTGCTTGCCGTCGCCGGTTTCGTAGACGTTGTAGAACGGCGCGCCGCCGTCGAAAAGGTTGGTTCCGACTGGACCAGTGTGAAAGCCGGTGCGCGTCATTCCGTAGAACACCTGGAAGATCGACATCACGCCGTCGACCATTGCGGCGTCGATGACCTGACCTTTGCCAGAGCGCTGCGCTTCAAAGAGAGCGCACACCACACCAAACGCGAGATGCAGACCACCGCCAGCGAAATCTCCAAAGACCTGCAACATCGGAACCGGCGGCATTCCCTCGGTGCCGATGGAACCAATGGCTCCTGTCATCGCTTCGTAATTCAGCGAATGGCCAGCGGTGCGCGAAAGCGGGCCTTCTTGGCCCCAACCGGTAAGTCGGCCATAGACGAGTTTGGGGTTGCAAGCGAAGAGATCATCGGGACCGATACCGAGTCGTTCGCAAACTCCCGGGCGAAAGGCTTCACAGAACACATCAGCCTTCTCGACGAGCCGCTTGAGTAGAGCCACGCCATCGGGAGATTTGAGGTCGATGGCGATTGATCGGCGGCCGCGATCGAACTCGCTATGGCGTTCGGTGGGCTTGTCGCCAGTAGGCACTTCATAGAGCGGGTGGACGCGGATGATGTCCGCGCCCATGTCAGCAAGCTTCAGCGTGCCGTATGGCAATGCGCCAAGTCCGGCGAGTTCAATGATCGTGACGCCGTTGAGCGGTCCCATAGCTCCCCCTTTTACGAGCAATGCCGACCCTATCGGTTCGGTGAAATGGCCGGTCAGACGCGTGGCGCGACCCTTTAGAGCAATTTCATCCCAAAGGTCCTTGCATCGGAGCCATTCCCCGACGAACATCAGCGCCGATGGAACTCACGACACGCGACCGGGCAATTCTCGATTTCGAGCGCAGTTGGTGGCACGAGACTGGACCAAAGGAAACGCTTATTCAAGAGCGCTTCGAACTGTCGGCCAGCCGCTACTACGAGATTCTCGGCCAACTGCTTGAAAGCCCCGAGGCCTACGACTACGACCCACTCGGCGTTCGCCGACTTCGTCGTCTCCGTGACCGTCGTCGCCGGGCTCGTCAAGAGACAGCGCAGCAGCAAGCCAGCGAGCCTCCTGGTTCCTGACAATGACCGCAGACACTCCCGCCCCCGACGATCAAGATCACGGTCACGGAACGCGGACCGGTGTCATCATCGTCGTCGTTGCGGTTGTCATCGGACTCATTCTGCTCACGAAGGGGTACGGCTCGGGCCAGTCCGAGGTTTCTCCCGGGGGCCAGAGTTCATCGAACACCACGGTGGTGGTGTCGACCACGACCACGGTGCTCGCAAATCCGCCAGCCAGTGTCAAAGTCAAAGTGGTTAATGCAACCAACGTGCAGGGATTGGCGACCAAGGCGCGCGATCGATTGCAGGGAGTGGGTTACACGCAGGTGGCGGTTGGTGATTCACCGAAACCACAGGAACGGACGACCGTCTATTACGTTGCCGGTTCCCAAGGCGACGGACAGGCAGTCGCGAAAGCACTTGGCCTGAACCTCGATCAGGTATTGCAGATCCCCGAACCTCCGCCGGCGGAACTTGTCGGTGCAACGGTGCTCGTTATGGCTGGCCTCGACCTGAGATGAGTAACGCAATATTGCGAATTGGTATTAGCTCATGGAGAATTGATCAAGCGTTTCGCCAGTTCGTGCGACGGCAGTCAGTGTGAGACCCATTGCTGTCGCTTCGATTCCGAGGAAGTGGTGGCGTTGCGCTGAAGCTTGAAGCGGTGGTGTGGCGACACAAGCATTGATCGGATAGGTCGTCGGCATTCCACCACCACCCGTGACAACAAACGTGGTGTTTCCTTGTTGGAATCGCTGGTAGTTGTGGTCGTGTCCAGTGATGACCAGATCAACATCATGTGCGGTCAGGACTGGGAGCCAAGCATTGATCACCGCTTGCGTGTTGCCGTGTGAGCTGCATGAAAAAACCGGATGATGGAACATCACGACGCGCCAACGAGGAGATCCGCTTGAGAGTTTCGATTCAAGCCATGCGGTTTGTGTTGGCGAGACATTGTTCGAATCAAGTACGAGAAGTTGCATCGTGACATTGCCATTCGTGATCCATTTCTCGTACGAGCGCCCAGGCATGGAGACGTACGACATCAAGTCGTTGCCGTTGTTCCACATCACGTCATGATTTCCGAGTGCGGGCCAGAACGGAATTGATGCGCGCAATGTGGCGTACGGCGCATCGATGGCTGCGGCGAATCGTGCTGGTGAGCCATCGGGGTAAACGATGTCGCCCGCTTCAAGGAGCGCATCGACACGGTGTGTTCCCGCCCAGTTCTGCATCTGTTGAGCGACCTGCATTTGCGTGATGTCACCCGACCCCGCGTCGCCGAACGCGAGTAGGCCAATGGTTGCCGGAGCGGGAGTCGGGCCGACTTCGGTTGTTGTCGTGGTCGTCGATGGCACGGCAGTCGTTGTTGATGGGGCCCTTGTTG
>JAEMTX010000336.1 GCA_016462055.1 Acidimicrobiia bacterium
TCTCTGGGCTCATGGTCGATGCTGGCTTGATCGTATTGGTGTCGTTCATCTCACCGTTTATCGCTGAACGCCGTATGGCGCGTGAGCGTGTAGATGCCGATGAGTTCATCGAGGTCTACGTCGACACTCCACTTGCTGTTGCCGAGGAACGAGATCCGAAGGGGCTCTACCTCAAGGCACGACGCGGCGAACTTGCGAACTTCACCGGTATTGATTCGCCGTACGAAGCGCCCGAATCGCCTGAACTGACAGTTGACACAACATCAATGACGCCGGAGCAAGCTGCCGACCTCATCATCGATCATCTTCGTCAACACGGATTCATCAACTGACTCGAGCGAGTCGGCAGGAATCACGGGTGACGGGATTCCGTTTCGGAGCGATACTCCGATGCCAGTTCTGCGACCGAGGCAGGAAGCGCGCCGTTGGCGAGGTCCGCAATAGTGACAACTTCCAAGACGCGTCTGAGGCTGGCCCGAACTGCCATCCACACCACAGGTAGTTCAGCTGCAGGTCCGATGTGGCTCATCGAACTGAGACTCTGGTCCCGCACGGTAGCGAGCGGACCATCGATAGCGCGAAAAATATCGGCGAGAGAAATTTCATTCGCTGGTCGCGTGAGCACGAAACCACCATCGGGTCCGCGCTGACTACTCACGAGGCGTGAACGCTTGAGTTCGGTCATGATGCCGCGCAAGAACTTGAGCGGAATCCCCTGCGCCTGAGCGAGGTGCTCGGCGGTGACCGGACCATCACCCGAATTTGCGAGTTCGGCCATCGCCCGAATGGCGTAATCGACGCTCGCTTGAATGCGCATAACTGAAGTCTCGCACGGAAGTGGAGGCGGGCACCGGCCCAACCCGTTCAAAGTCAGGACGACCCACGGAGCCGATCCCTATCTTGCGATGCACACCCGCAACGGGGAAACGACCTACGGTGCTGCTGTTGCACTCGCTTCCCCCACGAGAGGTACCCACTGTGAGACCAGACGGACGACGGCCAGATGAACTTCGCGACGTCAGCATTGAACGCGATTTCACCGACGCTGCTACCGGTTCGGCACTGATTCGATTCGGCCGCACGATCGTGCTTTGCACCGCATCGATTGACGAGAGCGTCCCGCGTTGGATGAAGGGCTCGGGCAAGGGCTGGGTCACTGCCGAATATTCGATGCTGCCAGGCGCTTCCCCGGAACGTATTCGGCGTGAGGTCAGCAAAGGCTCACCATCAGGCCGTACGCATGAGATTCAACGACTCATCGGTCGTTCGCTCCGAGGTGTCTGCGACATGGTCGCCCTCGGCGAGCGTCAGGTTGTTGTCGATTGCGATGTTCTGCAGGCCGACGGTGGAACTCGCACCGCTGCAATCACTGGGGGCTACATCGCGCTCCATGACGCGTTGACCCGTGTTGTTCAAACCGGCGGTATCGCAACTCATCCGTTGACTGAAGCTTGCGCTGCGATTTCGGTGGGCATCGTCGATGGTGCTCCCTTACTTGATCTTCCGTATGTCGAAGATTCGGCTGCGGAAGTCGATATGAACGTCGTAATGACCGAGGGCGGTCGTTTCCTCGAGGTGCAAG
>JAEMTX010000337.1 GCA_016462055.1 Acidimicrobiia bacterium
CCTCGACCGCAAGGTTGAGCGCCCGGTAACTCGTAAACAGCGCCATCGTGCGACCGCCGGCAGCATTAATGAGCGCTTCGAGTTCATCGTGCATCGATTCATCGAAGGTTGCACTGCGGGGATCGGGCATATGCGCGGCGCAATAGAGAAGTGCTTGTTCTGGATAGTCGAACGGACTGCCCACATCGACACGTTCGAATCGCTCTTCCGGGATTCCAAGCTGAACTGGTAGCGCGGCAGGCAAGGTTGCGCTGGTGAGAACAGCGGTGGTTTGGGTCCAGAGGGTTTCATCGAGAAGTTCGCCGACGTCGATCGGTGCAATACGAAGTACGGGGAACTCTTCGCTGCCTTCGACCCAGGCCACTTCGCTGGTTTTGATCTCTTGAAGCGAATTGATGTCATCGACAAGTGAGGTGGCCGCTTGCATCGCCCGTTGTTTGCGCGCTCCGACATCGCCTTTGCTGTCATCGGGAATGACTCGAAGCGCACTCATTGCTTTGTCGACGCGGCCACGAGCAAGTGTGAGCACGCGGGCTGGTTCGCCATCGATCTGACCGCGAATGCGTCGGCCGCGTTCCTCGCTCAGCGCATCACGCCACATCGATCCGAGTTCATCGATATCGCGCACAATGTCGGCATCGGCGATGATCGCGGCGATGGTGCGAGCGAGTGCGGTGAATCTTCCTGCAGTGAGCTCGACACCTGAAGTTGCCGCAACGATGTCTTCGAGTTGATGGGCCTCATCGATGATGACGACCTGATGTTCGGGAAGTACTGCGCCATTTGTTGCGAGGTGCATTCCATACAGATGGAGATTCACGACAACGACGTCAGCATCTGCCGCAGCACGCCGAGCGCGCTCGGTAAAGCATTCATCGCCCTTGGGGCACTTCGCTGCTCCGGGGCATTCGCGAGGTCCAACACTCACCGCCGCCCATGCTCGCGGCGACGGTTCAATCGTCAACTCCGAGCGATCGCCCGTGAGCGTGGTTGTCGACCATCGTGCGAGCGCGGCGAGTTCCTCAGAAGGTGGTTTCGGTCCGCCGATGTCGAGAGCGAGCTGTTCGGTGCCGTCGGCATCGAGTTCGCGAACACGCTGGAGGCAGATGTAATTGGACCGTCCCTTCAACACCGCGAAGGTGAACGGGTGATCGAGATGTTCAGTAAGGAACGGAAGATCCTTGTTTGCCAATTGGTCTTGGAGCGTTTTGGTCGCGGTGGCGACGACGACACGACGGCCCGAGATGATGCACGGCACGAGATAGGCGAAGGTCTTGCCCGTACCCGTTCCCGCTTCAACAACAAGGTGGTTACCTTCGACGATTGACCGGGCGACAGCCTCGGCCATTTCGATCTGCCCATCTCGTTGCTCACCGCCGGGTAACTGCGCTGTGATCTGCTCGAGGGCCAGGCGGGTGTTGGCGACGAGACGGTCGGCGGCACCCATGGGACAACGATGGTACCGGCGCCGTCGTAGGTCGGCGGTAACGTCGCACAGGTGGACATCCCCGGTATCGACCCGACGCGCATCCCCGCGCACATTGCTGCGGTCATGGATGGCAATGGCCGTTGGGCCACCAG
>JAEMTX010000338.1 GCA_016462055.1 Acidimicrobiia bacterium
CGCTGATGGGTCGCAAAATTCTCTTCATCACCACCGACCAAATGCGTTACGACGCGATCGGTGCCAACGGCGGCAACGTCGCTCGCACGCCTAACATCGACTCATTTGCTGCCGATGGGATTTCCTACGATCGTGCGCAACCACAAAATGTGGTGTGTATGCCTTCACGATCCACGATGGTCACTGGCCAGAACGTCGGAACCCACGGCGTCTGGATGAACGGCGTTCCGCTCCCCGTTGAGTCGCCCAGCGTTGCTGCGGTATTGCGAGACGCCGGCTATCGCACTGCCCTCATCGGCAAGAGCCATTTCGAACCATTGCTCGACCCGTTCTTGCGCTTCGAAGAAAACCGTCAAGGTTTTGCGGGCGCAACTGAAGGCCACCGCGGTTTCGATCACATGGAACTTGCCACTCATGGTGCTGCCGGTTTCACGCACTACTCACGCTGGATCCGCCAGAACCATCCCGAAGCAATCGGCATGTTCTTCCAGGTGCTCGATGGTGATCTCGAAGTAAGCGATGTTCCCGGTGGCGACTCTGGCGCCCCGCAGATCAAACACAATGCGGTGCCGCGCGATTGGTATCACACCGACTGGGTTGCCGACCGAACGATCTCTTGGCTCGATGGTTTGAACAGCGAAGACGACTGGTTCTGCTGGATGAGTTTTCCCGACCCACATCACCCGTGGGATCCACCCGAATCTGAATTGCATCGTGTCGACTGGCGCGAACTTGATCTTCCTGTTGGCTATCCGCAGAACCAAGCCGAACGCGAAGCGATCATCGACGCCAAACCGCGCCATTGGCGTCTTTGGTACGACGGAGAACTCGTCAGCAATTACGAAGCCCCTGCTAAGTGGGTTCCCGCAACGCTCACCGCCGATCAAATTCTTGAAGTCAACGCGATGGCCCATATCGAAAACGAACTCATTGACGAAGCAATCGGTCGTGTTCTCGCTGCGATCGAAGCCAAGGGTTGGAGCGACGATCTCGACATCGTGTTCACCACCGATCACGGTGAGTTTCAAGGCGATTTCGGGTTTTTGTTCAAAGGCCCCTATCACGTTGATTCACTTATGCGGATTCCCCTTATCTGGCGCCCGGCTCCATCGGCCGGCGGCGGCATCGATGCCACTGCCCGTGTCTCGAAGCCAGTCGGCCTTCTCGATATCGCTCCCACCTTCTGCACCATTGCTGGTGTGCAACCACCTGAGTGGATGGAAGGTCGTCCGCTTCCAATCGACGACGCCGATGCCGCCGCTCGTGGTTTCGAACGCGTCACCACCGAATGGGATAGCCGTCAGCCCGATGGCACCGAGATTCATCTGCGCACGATCATGCGCGACAACTTCGTGTGCACGACCTATCAGCCCGGCACGGTGCACGACGGAACCGAGGGCGAGTTGTACGACCTGGTACTTGATCCGTTGCAACAGATCAACCTTTGGGATGACCCTGAACGCCGATCACTTCGCGACGAACTACTGATTGATCTCGCAGCGAATTTTGTAGAACCGATCGAGTTTCGCCACGCCGAAGCGCCAGTCTGACTTTCGCTGATTACAACAA
>JAEMTX010000339.1 GCA_016462055.1 Acidimicrobiia bacterium
GGAATCATCACGATCGGTTCTGGCATCGGGCTACTCGCCATGGCGATTTATCTTCTGACGCGTTCAGCAGTCCTCGGAACGGCCGCATCGCTTTCCCTCACGATTTTGGGTGTGCGCTTCTTCGCATTGACGCGAGTCGTCGGCCGCTATTGCGAGCGCTACCTCGGACACCTTGGAACGTTCCGAGTACTCAGTCGACTTCGCGTTTGGTTATTTGAACATCTCATCGAAACCGACTCAATCATTCTCGCCGATCAGCGCAGAGGAGACCTCGTCGCTGGACTTGTTGACGATGTCGACACGATGCAGGATCGTCTTTTACGAGTCTCCAGCCCGCCGTTGGTGGCGTTCGGTACGTTGGCTATTGCTCTTGTCGCGTTGCTCGCGATCGATGTTCGCAGCGCTGTCATTCTCGCCCTGTTTTTTCTTGTTGGAGCGTTGGGGATCCCGCCGCTGCTCTGGTCACAAACCCGTCAACTTTCTGCTCAGTTGATCCGGCTGCGCGCCAATCGACTCGCCGAGGCAACTGAATTGTTTGATGGTTTGGAGACTCTCAAGATCTGGGGGAGAACCGATCAACTCTCCGAATCAATCGCATACTTCGATACACAAGAAATCGAACTCACACGCAAACTGGCGCGGACACGCTCGCTTCTTGACGTCGCAGTCGTGGGCCTTACGGGCGTATGTATTCTCACAATTGTTGCTGCACTCAGAACTACCGATGCTTCGACGCCGGCCATCTGGTGGATCACGGCAACCCCATTGATCGCCCTTGCGTCTTTTGAAGCACTTGGCCCACTGCTCACTGCTCCCGATTATCGGGCCCAGACCGATGCTGCTGCGGGCCGAATTCTTCTGATGGCCACGCCCACAACATCCATTGATCCGCCACCTGCAACAGAGCAACCGTCACTTAACGACCTTCCAGCGAAGCCGGAAATCAAGATTTCAAACCTTTCGTTCTCTTACGGAGATCACCCTCCCGTCTTCAGGAATGCCTCGCTCACTATCCCGTTTGGTGCGACTATTGCCATCGCCGCGCCGTCAGGCGCAGGGAAATCCACACTTTTACAACTCCTCGTTGGGCTGCTCCCCTGCCCAGAAGGATCTGTGTCGATCGGGGGCCACCAGACCACCGACCTCCGAGACTTGGCCCGCCCCTGCATCACTGCAGTCATGCAGGACGACCACGTCTTCGATACGTCCGTTCGCGACAACCTCCTGGTTGGGGATGGCGATGCATCAGACCAACAACTCCTTGCCGCTTGTGCAATTGCCGGCTTTCTGCCGTTTCTCGATGCTCGACCCGGCGGTCTCGACGCCCCCATCGGAGCAAATGGAGAATTACTCAGCGGCGGCGAGCGTCAACGTCTGATGATCGCTCGCGCCGTTCTCGCCAATTCCCCGATCCTCGTACTTGATGAAGCCACAGAACACCTCGAGCCCGAACTTCGTTCGTCAGTAATCGACGAAGTCATCCGGTCACGCAGGAACCGAACCACCATGATCCTCGCCCACGACATCGATGCTTTGACTCACGCCGATGTCACCTACGACATCGTGGAC
>JAEMTX010000340.1 GCA_016462055.1 Acidimicrobiia bacterium
CCACCACGTCCAGCAGCGTGATGGCGATTGCAGCCAGTCCAATCTCCGACCGCCCCCGCAATGCAGCGACCATCGGGGTCTCACCGAGCCCGAGGCGTCGATGAATGTTTTCTAGCACCACGATGCTGTCGTCGACCAGAATGCCGATCAGCAGTGCTAGGGCCAGGAGGCTCATTAGATTGAGAGTGAAGCCAATGAAATACATCACCAGGAAGGTGCTGATGAGTGATGTGGGGATTGCCAGAAGGACGATGATCGTGTTCCGCCACGAATGCAGGAAGACCATCAAGACTGCGCCAGTGATGATGATGGCGAGTTCGAGGTCAACCTGAACGGCGTTCAAAGCCTCCCGCGTGTACTTGGTCGTGTCGTTCGCGATCCGGAACGAGACCCCTTGGGGCGCGCTTCGCTGAACCCGTTCGATGGCGGCTCGGGCACCGTCGGCGACCTTGATGCTGTTACTGTCTGGCTGCTTGGTAACCGTGATCCCTACCGCTTCCTCACCATTGAAGCGCTGCAGTCGGGACTGTTCCGCGTAAGTGTCAACGACCTCGGCGATGTCCTTGACATAGACCGCGGGAACCACCGAACCGCCAGCACCGGCGCCACCACCGCGCTGAACAACGATGTTCTTCAGATCGGAAACACTCTGCGCGAGTGCAGTGAACCGTACGTTCGGCTCCGTATTCCCAACCCGCAGCGTTCCGGATGGTGCGTTGACATTCTCGCTTCCAAGGGACGTCACCACCTGTTGCAAGCTGATGTCGAACGCCTTCAGGCGCACCGGGTCGACCCGGACCTGGATTTCACGTTGACGCCCACCTGAAATGCTGACGTCGGCAACACCATCAACCTGAAGCAGTTGGGGCTGAACTTGCTCGATTCCAAGGTCGTACAGCTGAGTGGTCGTGAGACGCCCGCCTCCCGACATCACGATATTCATGATCGGGAACGATCCGAAATCTGCCTTGACGACCGACGGCGCGGATGCGTCAGCTGGCAGCTGATTGCGCACGGCCGCAAGGCGCTTTTCGACGTCAATGGCCGCCTGGTCCAGATTTGTGTCCTCGGTGAAGTTGATGTTGAGCCTCGCCGAACCTAGCGACGACGTGGAGCTCACAGAATCCACACCGCGCAGGCCTGCAACCGCCTTTTCAAGCGGAATCGCGACTAGCGTTTCGATGTCGCGAGGTGACGCACCTGCGTAGTTGACGTTGACCGAGACGCTCGGGAAGTTTGTCGGTGGCAACCGATCTACTGCGAGACGGCCGTAACTTTGGAGACCTAGAACCACGAGCGAGGCAAATAGCATGACGATTGCGACTGGCCTCGCCAAGGAAAGATGCGTGAGACCCACCGGCATACTCCTGCCCGCAACGCGGGACTGCTTCAACGGGAAACATTGTCAAAAACCTGCGCCACGGCAATGATGGTGATGAATTGCCCCCACATCCGGCCGTTGACGCTTGGAACCTACCGGAATGATGTTTCAATCGTGTTTCCGGTTCACAAAAAGTTTACTCGTCGTTCACGTTTTGCAAAGCACCCGTTGAGTACATGAC
>JAEMTX010000341.1 GCA_016462055.1 Acidimicrobiia bacterium
TCTCCTGAGTCGGTGATTGCCACAACACGTCCACGACCCTCGTCGAGTCGAAGTTCCATTTCAACACCCGAGCCAGGCGTGCCGACGGTATTGCAGATCACGTCGTCGGGATCATCGAGAGACGTGCCGGTTGAAACACACGCTTCAGTGCTCGTGTAACGAACCACAACCGGAGAATTGAAGCGATCGCGCATGGCGTCGACCATTTCCGGTGGGATTCGAGCCGCACCAGACGAAACGATACGAAGTGAGGACGTATCGGTCGTCGCCAGCTCGGGAAGGGCCAACATCATCTGCCACTGAGCGGGAACGCCCTGACCGACGCTGACTCGTTCTTCTTCAATGAGTTTCAATGAACCGATTGCGGTCCACGGCGTGGGGCAGATGATCGTCGTAATGACGTACATCAATTCGTCCCAAACACGAGTCATGTAGCCGACATGGGCAAATGGCAATGGGGACAACCGATGATCCCCCAACGCAGACAACGGCCCTGCCGCCTGCGCCATTGCTCGAAGGCATGCGTGGTCGAACATCGCGCCCTTGGGTTTGCCCGTAGTTCCTGACGTCCAGACGATGGCGAGAAGATCGGTATCGATAATTGTGGGTCGAGCAGCGAATGGTTCGTCGTTGTACGCGTCGCGAAGTTCTTCGACAGACAGAACCGCCACCGATGGGTCATTCACAACAAGCGCATCGGTCACGATCACTTTGGGCGAAGACTTCGCAATGATGTGCTCGGTTTCGGCAGGACCAAGTTTCGGATTCATGCCGCTGGCAATCGCACCGAGACGAACGACGGCTTGGTACGCAACTGCATACTCAATCGATGACGGCAGCGAGATACCAACGACATCTCCCTGCGTCACGCCCATCGACGCAAGCCTGGTCGCAACGCCATCGGCGGCGCGCTCCCACTCTGCAAATGTCATGCGGAGCCGATCAGCCGCCGGACCGTTGCCATCGACGAATGCCGTTACATCGCCACACTTCGCCACAACCGCGTCGAAAAGTTCAAGCAGGTTGGCGTAGTCGCCAGTGAACGGAACCTCGGGCAACGGCATTGATCTCAGGCCCCAGTGCTGTTGTCGAGTTTCGCCATTTCGGCGCGACCAAGTTCGCGAAGTTCGACCTTCACGACTTTGCCACTGGCATTGGTGGGCAGCACGTCCACAAGGCGGTAATGGCGAGGAGCTTTGAAGTTCGCCATTTCTTCGCGGGCCCACGCGCTAAGGGCGTCGACGTCAATCGTTACGCCATCACGGGGAACAACAAAGGCCATTCCGACTTCGCCCATACGTTCATCGGGAACACCGACAACTGCGACCTGGGCAATGCCCTCGAATCCCATAAGGAGATTTTCGATCTCGGCTGGGTAGGCGTTGAAACCACCAACGATGAACATGTCCTTCGTGCGATCGGTGATGCGCACATAACCCCGTTCATCCATGATTCCGACATCGCCGGTATGGAGCCAACCCTCAGGATCGATGGTTTCGGCGGTGGCTTCAGGGTTATCGAGATATCCGAGCATGACGTTGTAGCCACGACAAACAATTT
>JAEMTX010000342.1 GCA_016462055.1 Acidimicrobiia bacterium
TGCTTGTGGGCATCGTCCTCTACCTGATTGCTGTTCCTGCCGGAATGCTTATGCGGGCGGCTCTTTCTCGAAAGCGAGAAGGAATGGCTGACGCGACGGCGGTCGAACTCACTCGAGAGCCTGGCGGTATTCGCTCTGCGCTCGAGAAACTCGAAGCCGATACGACTGTGATTTCGCGCCCTTCGGCGGCGAGTGCTCACCTGTGGATCGAGTCACCCCTTGAGCGTGGCGGGAGCGAAGGCATCCAGGGAGCCTTTGGACGACTTATGGACACCCATCCGCCATTGGCCGAGCGAATCGCAATTCTTCGTGCCATTGAAGGCCTAGATCCCGAGGGTCGAGGGCCGAATGATTCCCCTTCGTCCTCAGCCTTTTCTTGAGGTCTCTGCAGCAATGGTGTGAACCCCCTCAGCATTGGCCATACTTGTGACCCGGTTTGCAGGAAGGCATTCATGAAGTTCACCGTCGGTTCCAAGGTCATCTATCCCGCTCACGGCACTGCCGAGGTCACCGGTCGCTCGACCCGAGTGGTCGATGGCAAGAAGGTCAAGTACCTCGAGCTGTCAGTTGCTGCTGGTGACGACTCATGGCGCGGCGGCAACCTCAAGGTGTCGGTGCCCGAGGATCGTGCAGAAGATCTTGGTGTTCGTCAGGCAATTTCTGAAGAAGAAGTTGAAGACGTACTCGCAGTGCTTGCCGTTCGTAACGTTCGCGTTCCCACGAACTGGTCACGTCGATTCAAGAATCACCAAGAGAAGATGAAGTCTGGCGACATCTACGAATGTGCAGAGGTTGTTCGTAACCTCGCACTCCGCGATCGTCAGTCATCACTTTCAAGCGCCGAGAAGGCAATGCAGATCCGTGCTCGACGCATTCTTGTGTCGGAACTCGCCGTGTCGTGGAACACCACGATGGAAGACGCCGGCGAACGCGTCGATCTCGTTCTCGCTGAAGATTAAGACTCAGTCAGCCTTTTTGGCTGGTTGAATCACATCTTTCAACGCATCGTCAGACAATACGAACGCGTCGTTCGTTGCTTCTGCGCCTGGTTCAACGAGCTCTGGCCAAAGCGTGCCGGGAAGCACGGCGACTTCAAAGAGTTCGGTGACTGAGCCTTCGAACCGCATAAAGCCGAGGACGGCGCCGGTGTTGATGTCGACTGCCCAAACTCCGCATTCGCGAGGCGTATCGGCTTGCGTGATTGGCAAACCGTCGAACACGGTTTCGCGAACTTTTGAGAGTCCAATAAACGCGATGTTTCCCACGAAGGAAAGACCCCGGGTGAAGCCCGGGAGAATCACGATGGTTTCGCGTTCACCGGTTTCAATATCGACGGTGCAGAGTGCGCCGCGGCCCGACTCGAGGACCCACAATTTGCCGTTATGCCAGCGCGGCGAGTGAGGCATCGACAAGCCGACAGTGATTGGAGCCCCGCCATCAATGTCGAGAATCGCGCCACCAGCGGCTTTGTCGTCTCGCCAACCATTGGGTGAATCGGTCATGCCAAGAACGGTGACGTATTTCGGCCGGCCATCGACCATGGCCAACCCGTTGAGATG
>JAEMTX010000126.1 GCA_016462055.1 Acidimicrobiia bacterium
GAACCGACGCCAGAAGAGCCATCCTGCGAGTCCCATTCGCTCACGATGGCGCGAACAATGTCGCCGCGGGCGACGATGCCGATAATCGTTCCGGACTCGTCAAGAACTGGCAGGCGATCAGCGCCTTGCTCATGCATGATCGTTGCCGCGTATTCGACCGTGTCGTCAGGAGCAAGTGTCGGTGCCGCGTCGCCCATAACTTCGCCAACGGTCGAGCCGAGTGCTTTTTCAACATCGTGATCGAACTTCTTCTTCGACGAAGGCAACTCGATATAGGCACCAAGCAATGTGATAACGGTGGGGAGGTGGACTCGTGCTTCCTCAACGATGAGATCAGCGGTGGAAAGCAAGCCAACGATCGAACCGGCGGCATCAACCACTGGTGCACCATCAACATGGCGCGTAAGCATGGCCCGCATGGCGTCCATCACGTTGTCTTCGGGAGCAAAGGTCAGGACATCGCTGGCCATTACGTCCCGAACAGGCAGTTCTCGCAGCATCGTTCCTCCAGGATCCGGCCGTGGACCGGAAGGCGGCCTATCTGGGACTAAGGCCGCAGAAAGGTCAAGTCGTCAAGCACAGCCGGTAGGTGAGCGATTACATCGCCAGCTACCAGACCGCGCCTCCAGCCTAGGGCTCCGGCCCGTCCGTGGAGGAATGCACCGCCGGCCGCAGCGCGAAGCGGATCAACACCGCACGCAAGCAATGCGCCGATGATCCCAGCCAGAACATCTCCTGTCCCCGCAGTTGCTAAACGCTGATCGCCGGCGATTGAGACAAGCACTTCCCCGCTGGGAGCAGCAACCACAGTGGTTCTGCCTTTCAGAAGAACGACGGCGCCACTTTCAGCGGCAAGTGTGCGCGCTTCATCGATGCGATCTTCTCCCACCGCGTGTCCAGCAAGGCGAGCGAATTCACCATCATGCGGGGTGAGAACTGTGAACTCGGATACGAAACGCGAAACATCCGTGCCAAGCGCTGTCAGACCATCGGCATCAACGACCGTGGGTAAACCTCGGCCTGTCGCGGCAGCAACAACCTGACGAATCTGTTCCTTCGTTGAATCCCCGCTACCAAGACCATTGCCAATAACAAGTGAATCGAAACGACCTAGGTCTGCGATCACCTCGCTTGACCACCCTTCAGCCGAGATATCCATGCGCACTGCTTCTAACGGCATCTCAGTTGTTGCACCCCCGGGCGTTGAAACTCGCACGTATCCAGCCCCAGTTCGCGCGGCAGCGCCGGTGCTGAGCGCGGCGGCGCCACCCATGCCGGGACTGCCAGCAACAACCCACACCGCGCTCTGCCACTTGTGGGCATCAATCGCTGGTTCGGGAATCCACGAGGCAACCGCCGCAGCACCGACGAGATGCGCACTCGCTGCTCGAGTGTCGAGCCCGATATCGGTGACGGTCAGTTCGCCGCTACACGCAAGTCCATCGCCGAAGACATTGCCGGGCTTAAGCGCCGCGAACGTGATCGTCGCATCGGCGTCAAGCACATCTCCAAAACACGACCCAGTCAGTCCGTCAACACCCGAAGGGATATCGACCGCAAGCACGAGACAACCGGGTGCGGCAATAGGAGCATGCCACTCGCCGCGGAATCCAGTGCCATAGGCCGCGTCGATTACGAGATCGCAATCAGGAAGAATCTCCGGCGCATCAGCGGCGTCGACCACGGTGACGCGCACGCCATGCGTTCGCAGTCGCTCAGCGGCGTTACGACCATCGTTTCCGTTGTTGCCTTTGCCGGCCAAAACAACGACGCGGCGCCCGTAGGCCCCACCCAGCATTTCGAGCGCAGCTCGCGCGACCGCTCCACCAGCCCGATCGATCAGCACCTCCACCGGTTCCGGAGCCAATCGATCGATCTCATTCATCTCGCTCGGCGTCACTATGGGAACCAGTCCCCCGCCGTCGATGGCATCGGGATGCGGAAGCGGCTGTGCGCCAACGGGACCAAGCGCAGCCACCAGACGTTCTGGACCAAGCGCTACGACAACGGCTTGAGCAACGATCGCTGAATGGCTGAGCGTGAGTCGCCAACTTTCGATTCCCAACTGATTCGCGAGCGTTGACGCTCGACCGCTCAGTGCGACTGATGGCTGACCGTCTTCGTCACGACGAACTTCGATGTCATGCCAATCGACCGCACCGATACCAACGCCCATTGCCTTGAGAACAGCTTCTTTCGCCGCAAAGCGAACAGCGAAGCGTTCGGTTGGGTCGGTCCGACGAAGTGAGTACTCGCGTTCAGACTCGGTGAAGAGTTTCTCGACTAACCCAGCACGACGCTCCAGCACACGACGGAATCGGTCAAGATCAACAAGATCGTTTCCGATGCCGACGATCATGCGGGAACCGCACTCATGATCGCCAGTGTTCAGCCAACAGGTTCACAGGTTCGGTCATGAGGTCAATAACTGCAACATCGGCCAAAAGGTCGTCACGGAAAACCGGCTCGGTTTCGGTGACTGCATGTTTGATAGCGGCGTAGCGATTTCGATAACCCTGCAAGACCGAGCGCAACGCGACAAGTGAAAGGTTGTCGTTCAAGCGAACATGCAAGAGGGACAACCCGGTCGGCTCACCATCTTTGATCTCCGGAACGATGACGACGGTTCGTCCATCGTTACGACCCTTGGCCACAAGAACGGTGTGTTCAACCGCAACTAATCGCTTTGTCCCACGTAGTTGCGGATCGTCGGTGGTGCGACTTTGCAGATCACGAGCTAACCCACCGCGATCGACAATAACCACGCGCGCTTCATCACGACCTCCGGGGTCGACATGACCCTCAATCGCATAACGGGTATACCCAAGAACTTCATCGATAAGCGGTTCGAGTGCTGCAAGCGTCCGCAATGTCGAATAGGTGAGGCGGTCGCGCGAAACACCGGTGCTAAGAACCTCTTTCACCAACGGCACCTGCATGAGCGTTTCGTCGCTTCGAGAAATGCCGACCGTGACGGTCTTTGCCTGGTGCTTAATCGCGTCAACAGGGCGGGTCAGTTCGTCGATCGCAGAAGTGAGCGCCGCCGCTAAATCTTCAAGGACAACTGCCGGCGTACCGACCTTGCCGTATTCAAGCTGGTACGACTCAAGCGGCACGGAGCCCAGAGCAAATCTCCATACGGTGGCCAATCGCACCGCCGAACTTGCTTCGAGATGTCCGTTGTACTCACCGTTGCGCAACCCATCGAAATACCGAGACGCGAGTGAATTGAGCAAGGGGCGTAAACCGGACAACAACGATTCACCGTCACCGGGGAGTCCAGAAGCGACCGTACTGTCAATCGCAGCACGCGCTTCGCGGAGCGGACGAGCCTGCGCATCGATAGCTAATGCCGCTTCATAACCGAAGAGATGGCCAACCATTGCCGAAAGAATGAAGGCAAGACGAGGATGAACCTCGGGTACTGCGATTACCTGGAGAGCAGACGAGAATCGTTCTTCGCCTTGAGTCGCAATCACGACAGGGGCTGCCTTGTGGGCGCGATAGATCGCGACCTCTTTGGCAACATCATCGGCGGTTGAACCTTGGAGTCCCGCTGCGCATACGAGAATCATCGGCTCAGATGAGAGATCAATGTGCTTCTTGTCTTCGGTGCCATCGCAGGCGATTGCTTTGTAACAAAGCTCTGAAAGCTTGATTCGAACTTCCTCGGCCGCAATGCGATTCGCTCCGTTGCCAACGATTGCCCAGTAGCGACGTGATGGCGCAACGCGTTGAGCCGCTGCGGCAATGTCGTCACGCAGGGCAAACGTGCGTTCCATCGCCTCGGGAATCTGACGAAGACCCTCAAGAACAGAAGTGCGTTCCGTTGACGTTGCGCCGATTGCGTCTGCCACAGCAGCAGCCAACAAGAAACAGGCAGCAATCTGTGCGTAAAACGCTTTAGTTGATGCGACGCTCATCTCTACATCGCGACCATCGGAGGTGTAAAGAACGCCGTCAGCTCGATCGGTGAGATCGCTGTTGCGGCGATTCACGATCGCGACAACATGCGCTCCGCGCGCACGGACCAAGTCAACCGTGCGGTTGGTATCGGTAGTCGTTCCCGATTGGCTCACCGCAACAATCAAGGTGTCCGCCATCGAATCGGTGAGATGGAAGCCGCTGAGTTCCGTCGCCAGGACAGCTTCCACTCGAACTTCGGTAGTCGGAGCAAATGCAGCAAGACCTTCGAGCAGCGCTCGAGCCGCAACTGCAGCAGTTCCTTGACCGATCGCCAGAATTCGCTTGATGGAACCATCAGCAAGTGCGCCACGGAGTACCGGCGACAGAACATCGTCGCCGAGGCTCACGTCAACGCGTCCGTCGATATCTACCAATTTTCCACGAAGTGTTTTGCGGAAAGACCCTGGGGCCTCGCCGATTTCCTTGAGCAGGAAATGAGGTGAATCGCCGCGGTCTATGTCGCGAGTTGTGATCTGCGCTTCAGCAAGATCGTCGGCAAGGACTGGAATTGGCGTTCCGTCGTAGGCCCAACGTTCAATCCCATTGCGATCTCCCGCCTTCGAGCCAACGAGTCGCACAACCTGTCCGCTACTTGCGGGGTTCGCTGGGTCGACAGGGATGTCGCCATCGAGTCGAAGATACGAAACCGTTTCTTCAACGACGCCATAGGGCTCGCTCGCCACGATGAACGAATCCTCGGCCAGGCCGATGTAGAGCGCCTGCCCACTTCCGCGCAGTGCAAGCAAAAGGGAATCAGCGGCGTCGGCAGCACTGGCCGCGATCGCTACTGAACCTTCAAGTTCATTCACTGTGGAACGAAAGGCCTCGAGGACACCTGTTCCATCAGCCATCGCACGCGATGTCAGCGTTGGAATCACTTTGGCATCGGTGGTGATCTCATCTGCGATGTGAAGTGCTTGGGCCGCTTTGAGGTCCGCAAAATTATCGACATCGCCGTTAAGAACTGCCGTGACGTAGGCCCCGCCGTTTTCGTCGGTCTCATCTGAGTTCAACGGATGAGCATTGGGTTGGCTGATGATGCCAACGCTCGCCCACCGGGTGTGTCCTAGAACCACAGCCTCGACACTTGTTGCCCCAAGAGCATGACGAAGCAAAGGGTCACCGACAATCGCAGTGCGAAGAGCGCGAGTGTTGTCGCCCAGTTCGCCGATTTCTGCGGCAGCCTTATAAACGAAACTCAAATGTCCTTCTGGGGTTCGCACCGCCATTGAACCAAACAATGGATCCGCAGCGCGATCGGCGATTACCGCGCTGATCGCCGGCGACTGCAGATCGATGCCGTGATTGCGAACAAGCAGGTGTAACCCGGCGCTGTCGCGCCCGCGCACCTCGAGGCGATCAAGTGCCGAGAGTGCTTGGTGTATCGAAAGGGCAACACCTATCGCGGCTGGACTCAATGGCTCGCCTGCAGTTGCAACGCCATCGAGAAGCCCAGCCACTCCTTCAGCGGCTCGGAGGCGGTCACGTTGCACCGCCCAGACGGCATCTTTGAGATTGACGACC
>JAEMTX010000127.1 GCA_016462055.1 Acidimicrobiia bacterium
CGGAAGTTGTCACTACTTTCGGGTGGTGAGCGTTCGCTTACTGCTTTGGCCTATTTGTTTGCGGTATTCCGCAGTCGTCCGTCGCCGTTCTACGTGATGGACGAAGTCGAGGCTGCCCTCGATGATATGAACCTCAGTCGGTTCCTTGGCCTCGTTGCCGAATTCCGTAACGACGCTCAGCTGGTCATCGTGAGCCATCAGAAGCGCACGATGGAAGCTGCCGATTGCCTTTATGGCGTGTCCATGCAGTCGGGTGGTTCGTCGAAGGTGGTTAGCGAAAAGGTGTCTTCGTAAACGTCCGACTTATGGCAGTCGGTTCGACCAAGCCAGTGCCAGCCCTGACGCAATAGCCAGCGTGAGGAACGAGGCCGCAATGAACCATTGGGTGAGTGGCGACTGCCCGTCATCGAATCCAATTGAAGAACCGATCTTTGAATAGACGTCGGTCAACTGGTTCTGTGTGGTCGCTTCGTAGGAATTGCCGCCTGTTTCCTGGGCAATTGTTTTCAGCGCAGGTGCGTCGACAGGAACGCTGACACTCTGACCATTTGGAAGTGTGACGGTGCCGGTCGCTGTTCCGAAAGCAATCGTTGAAACCGGTACGCCTTCATCAGAGGCGCGCTTTGTTGCGGTTGCATTCGCAGTGCCCATCGTGGTGGTGCCGTCGGAGAGCAACACGATTGCAGCCGGAACCGCAGCGCCATCAGGTGCCGGCGGAACATCGCCGAGTGCATCAAGGCTTGAATTGATTGCGTCGCCAATCGCCGTTCCATCGGCAAGTGGGGCGTTCTGGATTGCATTCGCAACTTGTTGGCGGTCGGTTGTGGGAGCAACTCGTATTTTCGAGCTACCCGCAAAAGTGACGAGGCCCACATTGAACTGCTTTGGAACATCATCAAGGAATGCGGTGGCAGCGGCCTTTGCTGCTTCGATCCGGCTGGGCTTCACATCGGTTGATTCCATCGACAGCGAAACGTCGAGGGCAAGCATGACCGTGGCGCGTTCGCGAGGAACTTTCACATCGTGGACTGGCTGGGCAAAGGCGAGCACAAGTGCAGCGAGTGCAAAAAGCTGCACAGCCGCGGCGATATGTCGGCGCCAACCTGGTCGATTCGGGGCGAGCGATTCGAGCAATGCGAGATTGGTGAAGCGGACTGCGTACCTTGAACGCCGTTTTTGGAACAGGGCGTAGGTGACGCCTAAGGCGACGACGACAAAAAGCAACAACAGTCGCCACGGACTGAGAAAGGAAATACCCATCATCGGACGGCTCCAGTGGTGAGGGTCGCTCCGGCAATTGCTCCGACATTTCCAGAGCCATGCGCGGCGGAACGTGACAACGGATCAATGCGGTCACGGCGACGAGATACGAAACGGGCGAGGTCGAGTAACCAATCCCGGTCAGTGCGAAGTACAAGGTGGTCAGCGCTCGTAGCGCGAATTCGTGATGCGATTCCTGCCCGTTGTTCGGCTGCAGCAAGCGCGTAGCGTTCGCGGAACTTTGCATTACCTGTCGGAACTTCAATTTCGTGACCGGTGACGGTGTCATGGAGAACAAGCATTCCGACATCGGGAAGTTCAAGTTCGACTGGGTCAACGACTTCGATGCAAAGAACATCGTGGCGAAGAGCCAGGGCTCGCAAGGCCGCATCCCACAGGCCTGGGTCGAGGAAATCCGAGATGACGACGATGAGTCCTCGCCGCTTTGCGGTGCCGGCAATTCGGCGCAACCCAGCGGTGAGGTCGGTACGACCTGGCTGTGGGTTATCGAGTGCACCGAGTACGCGGCGCAGAAGTGCTTGCATATGTACGCGGCCCGATCGTGCCGGAATCGGTGGAGATGCGCCAGCGGGTCCGATGGTCATCGCTCCAATTCGGTTACCCGTGCGGGCGGTGAGGAATCCTGTTGCCGCTGCGGCCGCAAGCGCGAGGTCGCGCTTTTCGCAGGTTGCGGTGCCGAATGCGAGCGAAGCCGATGCATCAACGAGGATCCACGTTTCGAGTTCCCGATCGGCGACGCTGTCACGCACGTGGGTCTCGCCGAGTCGGGCGGTCACATTCCAATCGATGCGACGAACGTCGTCACCAGGTTGATAGGCGCGGATCTCGCCAGGCTCGGAACCGTGCCCGGGGGTGAGCCCGCGGTGGTCGCCTTGTAAGAGTCCGTCGAGTCGGCGGGTGACAGTGATTTCGAGTCGGCGGAGAATTTCCGCGGCGGGGGTTCCGTCGATTGAGGGAGCCGCCGTTTTTTTGGCGCTCACCGGCCGGCGACGGCGGTCGGGTTCTGCGACGGCGCAATGATTGGCGCGTGCACGGTCGACAGGATGCGGGCGAGGATCTGCTCGACCGAGAGTCCCTGCGCCAGCGCTTCATAGGACGGCACCACACGGTGACGCAGTACATCGGGTGCGATATCGAAAATGTCCTGGGGCAAGACATACGCGCGACCCCTCATGAGGGCGAGGGCCCGTCCGCCGGCGACGAGACCGAGCGATGCTCGCGGACTTCCGCCCCAAGAGATGAGTTCGGCAAGTTCCGGAAGCCCGTATGCGGCCGGTTCGCGAGTGGCGAGGACAAGGCGAACCGCGTAATCGGCTACGGCAGGCGCAATATGCACAGCGTCGCATGATTTCTGCAGCTCAATGAGTTGTTCGAGACTCAGAATTTGCTGAGCCTTTGGTGCTCCCGCGCTCATCCGGGCCACGATCTGTGCTTCCTCTGCTGCTGTTGGGTAACCGACAACAACCTTCATGAGGAATCGATCGCGCTGTGCCTCCGGGAGTGGATAGACGCCTTCGCTCTCGATGGGGTTTTGTGTGGCGAGCACCAAGAACGGTTCGGGAACCTTCTTCGTGGTGCCGGCGATTGAAACCTGGTGCTCAGCCATGACTTCGAGAAGTGCTGACTGCACCTTCGCTGGAGCGCGGTTGATTTCATCGGCCAACACGATGTTGGCGAACACTGGACCCCATTCAATATCGAACGATTCATTCGACGCGCGGAAAATTCGTGTGCCGACAAGGTCGGCGGGGAGAAGGTCGGGCGTGAACTGCAGCCTGTTGTAATCGCCCCCGATCACTGTCGCGAGCGTTTCGACCGCAAGTGTCTTCGCTAGGCCAGGAACGCCCTCGAGAAGCACGTGGCCCCGAGCGAGGAGCCCTACGAAGAGGCGCTCGATGGCGCGGTCTTGACCCACGATGACTTTCTTCATCTCCATGAGCGCCGATTCAAGAAGAGCGGCCTCGGCGGCGGTCGCGGCCACAGGTTCGTTGGAAACTGGGGGGAAGGGCTGATCTGACATCGGGGGCTCCTGGACAGGATTTGTGGACGTTGGGGAGTTATGAGTGGCAGTCATGGTGGGAAGGGGACCACAGTGGACCGAAGGACACCATAAAGCCGAGCGGAAGCCTTGTCGCCGGCCGATTGGGGCCATGACGTTCCCCGAGTGCAAGGGATGGGGGAGTCGGGGGCGGTACCGTCAACACCGTGCGAGTGCTCGTAGTTGATGACGAAGTGGAGCTGGCCGAGGCGGTGGCTCGTGGTTTGCGCCGTGAGGGTTACGCGGTCGATGTCTCGAACGATGGGTCCGATGCACTCGACAAAGTCATGATCAATACCTACGACTTGCTGTGTCTAGATATCACCATGCCCGGCACCGACGGCCGTGAAGTTTGTCGCAAAGTTCGAGCAACAGCGGATCCCCAGCCGCGAATCCTCATGCTTACCGCCCGCGACGGTCTTGATGATCGAGTGTCGGGTCTTGATGACGGTGCTGATGATTATTTGGTCAAACCGTTTGCATTCCCCGAGCTTCTCGCTCGCGTTCGGTCATTACTTCGTCGTGACTCTCGGGCGGTTTCTGCGGTGACGGTCGTTGGTGAACTCGAACTCGACGATGCACGACACGAGGCAAAGCGTGGAATTCGTCGTCTCGACCTCACTGCCAAAGAATTCGCCTTACTTCGCTATTTCATGCTCCACGCCGGTGAAGTCATTTCACAAGAGGAATTGCTTGAGCATGTATGGGACGAACACGCAGATCCGTTTACAAATACCGTGCGCGTCACCGTCGGAACGCTTCGCCGCAAGGTTTCTCTTGATGGCGAAACTCCGCTTATCGAGACGCTCATCGGTTCTGGATACCGGTTGCTCGACCCGTGATTGACCCGCACGTTCCACCGCCAGCGCACGATCCGCTCGAGGTCAAGATTGAGCAAACGCGCTCGACAAGCACGGTTCGGACGCGTTTGCATTCACGTTCGCACCGGGCCTCGAGCCGCCTTCCTTCGTGGATGGGTTCGATCCGCTTCCGGCTCACTGCGGTGTGGTCGATTCTTGTCTTCGGGCTGGCTGCACTCGTTGTGGGCGGCATCTACTTAGGCCTTCAATATTCGCTAAAAAATCAAAAGATTTCGGCGATGGCATTTCAAGTTGGCGGCATCACATTCATCCAGCCTGATCAAGCTCAATTGGTTCAGCGGGCGGTCAACGAACGAGCGCTCGATGCGCTGCGGGTCTATTCATTCTGGGCCTTGTTGGCGCTCTTCTTCCTCAGTCTGATTGTTGGTTGGATTGTGAGCGGTCGATTGCTTCGTCCTCTTGGTGAAATCTCAAACTCGGTTCGTGAGATTCAAGCGAGCGATCTCAAACAGCGAATTGATCTTGGCGGTCCGAATGATGAACTACGACAACTGGCAGACACGTTCGACGACATGCTCGGTCGTCTCGATGAAGCGTTCGAAGGTCAGCGACAGTTCATTCATGAAGCAAGTCATGAATTGCGAAACCCACTGGCCGTTATCCGGACAAATCTCGAAGTAACCCTGGCCGATCCCGACGCCAGTGCTGAGGAACTACGACACGCAGCCGAAGTGGTGGAGCGATCATCTGAACGCATGGCGCGGTTGGTCGATGACTTGCTCGTCTACGCCCGGAAGGGAACGCTTTCGCTCGAACGCGATCCAGTTGACCTCGCGTTGCTCGTCAATGAGGCCGCGGAAGAATTCACCGCACCCGCAATGGCGGCAGGTGTTCATCTTGTTCATCATGCGCCCGGTGATTTGTGGGTAGTGGGCGATCGTCTTGCTCTGCGCCAGGCGCTTGGCAATCTTTTAGCCAATGCCATCCGGTATTCACCCGAAGGCACCACAGTTCGGCTTCGAGGTGGCCTCGAAGGGCCATGGGCGTGGATGGCTGTTGAAGATCAGGGTCCGGGGATTGACCTTGTTGACCAAGATCGAGTGTTCCAGCGTTTCTGGCGAGGCGACTTACGAGAGGGGCGCGAACAAGGACGCAGTGGACTGGGCTTGACGATTGTTCGTCAGATCGCTGAAGCCCATGGAGGCGAGGTCAAGCTCGTTTCACAGGTCGATCATGGCTCGGCATTCGCACTCTGGCTTCCGGCGCTCGCCCCGACGCGACCTTCACCACCGTCACCCGTCAACTCAGTGATCTAGTGGAGGGCGCACCCAAGCGAAC
>JAEMTX010000343.1 GCA_016462055.1 Acidimicrobiia bacterium
GGTCGACGAGAGTGACGTGGGAGCGGTTAAAGGTCTCGAAGTATCCAGTGTCCAGACAAAGTCGCTTCGCGCCCACTGGGTAGGTCCTGGGACACAACAATTCGGCAGTGACGGGGTCAGTCACGATCGACCGAATTCGATCTCGTAGATAATCGGCGACGACTGCATTGGCGGCCAGATCGATCATGACGTCGTTGAATGATCCGAGGAATCCAAACAAGAAGCCTTCGTCCCAAATTGCATCGAATCGGAGCGTTCGCTCGTCAGCATCGACTTCGTGGGCGGACTGCTCGGGTTGTGGGCCAACGACTCCACCGAAGGAACTTCGCTGTTCGGCTCTGTGCTCGCGGTAGCGACGCTTCAGTGTCGCAACTTCTTCGGCGTCGAGTGGCGAGTTCTGAGCGGGGACGGCGAAATTGGGTGTTCGTTGGAAGACAGTGAGTTGGGCCGCCTGTTCGGCGATAAGCGGGATGCTCTGAACGCCTGAAGATCCTGTGCCGATGACAGCGACGCGTTTGTCGGTGAGGTCGACACCTTTATGAGGCCACTGAGAGGTGTGCAGTATCTGCCCTGCGAATGAATCAATGCCTGCGATCTCAGGGTCTTTCGCGGCAGACAGCGCACCGACTGCCATCACGAGAAATTGTGATGTCCAGCGGTCGCCATGGTCGGTCTCGACTGTCCAATTCTGATCTGTCGAGTCCCAGGTTGCGCCGACCATTCGAGTGTTGAATCGAATATCGCTTCGCAGGTGGAAGCGATCGGCAACGTGGTTGACGTACGAAAGAATTTCGGGCTGCGTCGCGTATTTTTCGGACCAGTCCCAGTCCTGCTCGAGATCAGGATCAAAGGAGAAGGAGTAATCGAGCGAGCGGATGTCGCAACGGGCGCCGGGGTAGCGATTCCACCACCAAGTGCCGCCGACGTCTCCTGCCGCTTCGATGCCCACAGACTGCAGTCCCATGGCCCGTAAGCGATGATGCATGTAGAGGCCGGCAAACCCAGCCCCGATGACAACGACGTCGGTGGATCCTGTTTCGGCTGGCCTTGACGGTGGCATGTGTCCCCCTGACTCCGTGTCCAACGTGAACTACGTGATCGTCAGTCAAGTGTCGATGCGGCTCGCAAGCAAGTAACTACGGCCATTCCCGGAAGGTGTTTCCTGAGACACGGTTCTAGGTAAGACTCGGCATCGGCATTGAAAGTCTTTTTAGGAGGGGCGATGACCGCAACAGAAACTCCCTATGTGAACCTGCTTGATCCGCAGTTCTACGTCGATCCGTGGGCTGCGTATCGATGGCTGCGCGCGAATGATCCGGTGTTCTGGGACCCCATTCACCGCATCTGGGGAATCTCTCGGTACGAAGACATCGTTGAAGTCGAGAAGAACTGGAAGTTGTACACCTCGATTGATGGTTCCCGTCCGGCGACCGATCAACGCGACGACACCTCGATGATTAATCGCGATGATCCGGAGCATCAGCAGCAGCGAATGTTGGTAGCCCGTCAGTTCACGCCACGTGCGGTCAAGCAGATCGAGGGAAAGATTCGCAAC
>JAEMTX010000128.1 GCA_016462055.1 Acidimicrobiia bacterium
GTGTTGGCTTCAAGACGATCTTTGATGGAGTCGAGAGCGGCGTAGAAGTCGGCGCCAAGACGGTCCATCTTGTTGACGAAACAGATTCGCGGCACGTTGTACTTGTTGGCCTGACGCCACACTGTTTCGGTCTGGGGTTCCACACCAGCAACTCCGTCGAACACTGCGACGGCGCCATCGAGCACGCGAAGTGAGCGCTCAACCTCGACGGTGAAGTCGACGTGGCCAGGGGTGTCGATGATGTTGATGCGATGGTCTTCCCAGAAGCACGTGGTCGCAGCAGAAGTAATGGTGATACCGCGCTCTTGTTCCTGAACCATCCAGTCCATGGTGGCGCCACCATCGTGAACTTCACCGATCTTGTAGCTCTTACCGGTGTAGTAGAGGATGCGCTCGGTCGTGGTGGTCTTGCCCGCATCAATATGGGCCATGATGCCGATATTGCGGGTCTTTTCAAGAGGATGCGGGCGTGAAGCCATCGTCAGGTCCTGTCGTGTGACTGGCGGTCAGTGGGAGTTGTAAAGGAACGGATTGGGGGGAACTGCTTGTTTCGCGACGGCGCCCCGCACGAGGCGGGGCGTCGGTACGAACCAACGTGGTGATTACCAGCGGTAGTGGGCAAACGCCTTGTTAGATTCAGCCATCTTGTAGAGATCTTCGCGACGCTTGATTGACGCACCAACACCGTTGGCGGCATCCATCAATTCATTGGCAAGACGCTCGGCCATCGTGCGCTCGCGACGTTGACGCGAGTAACCGACGATCCAGCGAATGGCGAGCGTGTTGGCACGGCGAGGACGAACCTCGACGGGCACCTGATAGGTGGCGCCACCAACACGACGGCTACGAACCTCAAGCTGCGGCTTAACGTTCTCGACAGCTCGCTTGAGCGTTGCGATCGGCTCGGTGCCGGTCTTCGCTTCGATCATGGTGAGTGCTTCGTACACGATGCGCTCGGCGGTGGAGCGCTTGCCGCGCTGGAGCACCTTGTTGACAACCTGAGTAACAACAACCGACCGGTAAATCGGATCGGGCATTAGTTCTCGGCGGGGGGCGGGACCCTTACGGGGCATATCAGCTGTCCTTCTTGGCGCCGTAGCGGCTGCGGGCTTGCTTACGATCGCGCACACCCGAGGTATCGAGGGTGCCGCGGATGATCTTGTAACGCACACCCGGAAGATCCTTCACACGACCACCGCGCACGAGCACGATGCTGTGCTCCTGGAGGTTGTGTCCTTCACCAGGAATGTACGCAGTGACTTCCATGCCCGAAGACAAACGAACACGGGCAACCTTGCGGAGTGCGGAGTTCGGCTTCTTCGGTGTGGTCGTATAGACGCGCGTGCACACTCCCCGTCGCTGCGGGGCGCCCTTGAGGGCCGGGGTCTTGCCCTTCGCGGGCTTCGACTGGCGGCCCTTACGGACCAACTGCTGGATGGTGGGCACAACGAACCTTTCTGGCGTTCATATCGCAACGGGGACCGGCCCCGGAGCGGAGGGCAAGGTTAGGGGGGTCAGCCCGATCCGGGCAAACCCCCGAAACCGGGACTACTGGGATTCTTCGGCAGCGCCGCTTTCTTCTTCTGATTGCTCAGTTTCCGACAGCTCACTCACCGGAAGTTCAATGACCTGTGCATCGGGAAGTTCTTCCCCCGATTCGGCCAGATCGCCGGCGCCGGCAACCATTTCAGCGGCGATGGCCGCTTCGGCTGCAGCTTCGGCCAATGCGGCCATTTCATCAAGATCAATCGGTGCTGGCGTAACAACATCGCCCGCCATGCGCTCGGCGAGGAGATCGGCAAGGTCGCCGGTTTCGTCGTCGCCACCAGATGACCAGAACTCCATCGGCTGATACTCAGGGGCCGAGGTGGAGACATCGCGATACTTCGCCATGCCGGTACCAGCGGGGATGAGCTTGCCGATGATGATGTTTTCCTTGAGGCCGAGCAACGAATCCGAACGGGACTCGATGGCAGCTTCAGTGAGCACTCGGGTGGTCTCCTGGAACGAAGCAGCCGACAACCACGAATCGGTGGCAAGCGAGGCCTTGGTGATACCCATGATTTCGGGACGACCCTCTGCGGGCTTCTTGCCTTCCATCACGAGTGCACGGCTGGCATCGCGGTACACCTTGGAGTCGACGCGTTCGCCGGGAAGGAAATCGGACTCGCCGGCTTCCTGCACAGTGATCTTGCGCGTCATCTGACGAACGATGAGTTCGATGTGCTTATCGTGAATCGGTACGCCCTGATCGCGGTACACCTTCTGTACCTCGGTGACGAGGTACTGCTGTGTTTCCTGAACGCCCTTGATCTCGATGAGTTCCTTGGGATCGCGAGGACCGTCGACAATGGGATCGCCTGCAGCGATTTCCTGTCCGTCGGTGACCTCGAGACGAGCGAGACCAGAAACGATGTAGGCCTCTTCGGTGCCATCGTCAGCAATAACCGTGATGACACGACCCTTACCTTCGTCTTCACCGATTCGAACAACACCAGTGATGCGCGAGAGTGTCGCTTTGCCCTTCGGGCTGCGAGCTTCGAACAATTCGACAACGCGTGGCAGACCGCCGGCGAGGTCGGTACCAGCAACACCACCGGTGTGGAAGGTACGCATGGTGAGCTGAGTGCCAGGTTCACCAATCGACTGCGCAGCGATAACGCCAACGGCTTCGCCAACTTCAATCAACTTGCCCGTTGCCAGCGAAAGTCCGTAACACGCTGCCGAAACACCGAGATCGGAATCGTCGGTGAGCGGCGAAAGCACACGAACGCGAGTGACACCCGCATCGTCACGCAGAAGCGCAACTTCGTCGTCGCCGACAACAGTGCCCTTGGCGAGAACGGTGCCATCGGAAAGCGTGACATCGTCAGCAAGGGTGCGGCTGAAGAGACGAGTCTCGAGCCATGCACGCTTACCGGGACGATCGGCCTCGATGTCTTCGATCCAAATACCGCGGACCGGGCCACCTGATTCGAAGGGATCCTCATCGTTGATGATGAGTTCCTGCGCCACGTCGACAAGTCGACGCGTGAGGTAACCAGAGTCAGCAGTACGAAGTGCAGTATCGACCAGACCCTTACGGGCGCCAGGAGTCGAGATGAAGTACTCAAGCATGGTGAGGCCTTCACGGAAGTTCGACTTGATCGGACGAGGAATCATGTCGCCACGAGGGTTCGCAACAAGACCGCGCATACCGGCGATCTGACGAACCTGCATCATGTTTCCGCGTGCACCCGAACCAACCATCATGTCGATCGGGTTGAACTTGTCTTCCTTGAGGCTGGCTTCCATCGCAACACGAACTTCGTCGGTTGCTGTGGTCCAGATCTCAACTTCCTTCTGACGACGCTCACCATCGGTGATGATCCCTCGACGGAACTGGGTCTCGACCTTCTCGGCTTCCTTTTCGTGACGGTCGAGAATCTCCTTCTTGACCGGAGGAGTCTTGACGTCCTCGATCGAGATGGTGAGACCGGACTTTGTCGCGTAGCGGTAGCAAAGGTCCTTGATGCGGTCGAGACTTGAGGCCACATCGGCCTTGTCGTAGTCGTGAGCGAGTTCGTCGACAATGCGACCCATCGCCCGCTTATCAATACGTGCGTTCTGGAACTCGAAACTCGCTGGGAGCGTCGTGTTGAAGAAGATTCGACCGGCGGTCGTGGTGCGATAGGTCTTGCGACCATCGGCTTCACCAACGACATGGTCGGGATGGCGATACTCAATCAGCGAGTGAAGGCTGATGTCGTGAGCTTCGTACGCACGCTCGATCTCTTCAAGATTGCGGAAGACACGACCCTCACCCGGACCACCGTTGACTTCTTCAGTCAGGTAGTACGCACCGATGATCATGTCCTGCGTCGGCGTGACGAGTGAACGACCATCGGCCGGCGAGAGAATGTTGTTCGCCGACAGCATGAGCACGCGGGCTTCTGCCTGTGCTTCTGCTGACAGTGGAAGGTGGACAGCCATCTGATCGCCGTCGAAGTCAGCATTGAACGCTGCGCAGACGAGCGGATGAATCTGAATGGCCTTGCCTTCAACAAGTACTGGCTCGAAGGCCTGGATGCCGAGACGATGCAACGTTGGTGCACGGTTCAGCAACACGGGGTGTTCCTTGATGACGTCTTCAAGCACGTCCCACACCTGCGGGCGACGACGCTCAACCATGCGCTTTGCGGACTTGATGTTCTGCGCAAGTTCGGAATCGACAAGCTTCTTCATAACGAAGGGCTTGAACAGTTCGAGTGCCATGAGCTTCGGCAAACCGCACTGGTGCAACTTGAGTGTCGGGCCGACCACGATGACCGAGCGGCCGGAGTAGTCAACGCGCTTACCAAGAAGGTTCTGACGGAATCGGCCCTGCTTGCCCTTGAGCATGTCGGAAAGTGACTTGAGCGGACGATTGCCAGGACCGGTGACGGGACGGCCACGACGACCGTTGTCGAACAACGCGTCGACTGCTTCTTGAAGCATGCGCTTTTCGTTGTTCACGATGATCTCGGGAGCACCGAGATCGAGAAGACGCTTCAGACGGTTGTTCCGGTTGATCACGCGACGGTAAAGGTCGTTGAGGTCGGAGGTTGCGAAACGGCCACCATCGAGCTGCACCATGGGACGAAGTTCCGGCGGAATAACCGGGACAACGTCGAGGATCATTGCTCGTGGGTCGTTAATGCGACGGCCGTTCTCGTCACGACGATTGAACGCGGTGACGATTTTGAGGCGCTTGATTGCCTTTTGCTTACGCTGCGCTGAAAGCGGCTTTTCGCCTTCGGCGGGATCGACCTGCTCACGCAAACGGATCTCATCGGCATCGAGGTCGATGCGCTGGATCAGGTTGGCAATGGCTTCTGCGCCCATGCCACCTTCGAAGTACTCGCCGTAGCGATCTTCGAGTTCACGCCAGAGCATTTCGTCTTCGATGATCTTGCGAGCAAAGAGTGTCTTGAACTCATCGAACGCGCGCTCGACGAGATCGCGTTCCATGTCGTAACGCTCGCGGATGGACTGAAGATCTTTGTCGGCAGCACGCTGACGAGCCTTGATGTCGGCGTCTTTCGCGCCTTCCTTCTCAAGAGTCTTGACCTCGTCTTCGAGATCCTTATGACGCTTGTCGAGTTCGAGAAGAAGCTCCTTTTCGATGAGGTCCTTCTCGGCCAACATGTCCTGCTCGAGTGCCTCGAGATCGGAATGACGACGCTCGTCGTCAACCCAGGTAACCAGGTTGGCGGCGAAGTAAATGACCTTTTCAAGCTGCTTGGCCTTGATCTCTTCACGCGCTTCGGTACCCATGAGGAGGTACGCAAGCCATGAACGAGTGCCACGGAGATACCAAATGTGAACGACGGGTGCAGCAAGTTCGATGTGACCCATGCGCTCGCGGCGAACCTTCGAGCGGGTGACTTCGACGCCACAACGTTCACAGATGATGCCCTTAAAACGGACACGCTTGTACTT
>JAEMTX010000129.1 GCA_016462055.1 Acidimicrobiia bacterium
GAAGGCTCGAGCACCTGCACGACTCGATCAGTCATTGAAATGCCAAGTCGTTCGATCGCGGCCGCCGCCATCACGATGGCATCGAACCCATTAGCCTTTTCAAGCCTGGTGGCGATGTTGCCGCGCAATCCTGAGAACACAAGGTCGGGACGCAGCGATGCGAGTTGCGCTTTCCGACGAATGGATCCGGTAGCGACATGTCCGCCGATAGGTAAACCGTCGATGGTTGACCCAACAAGAACATCGCGCACATCGCCCCGCGCGGGGACGGCGGCGATGACAAGTTCATCGGGTGTAAGAGCAGGAAGGTCTTTGCCGGAGTGCACCGCAAAATCAGCGCGGCCATCGAGCACCGCCGCTTGGATTTCTTTCACGAAGACGCCCTTGCCGCCCATGGCGTCGATCGGAATGTCGAGGCGTTGATCGGCCATCGTCTCGACGATCACTTTCTCGATCGACAAATCGAGTCCATTGGCCGAAGCATGGTGCTGGAGCAGTTCTGCCACGTGATCGGCCTGCCATAACGCAAGAGCACTACCACGCGTTGCTAATCGGAGTCTCACTGCGTCGGGACCGCCCCCGGACATTGTGGGATCAGAGCTCAAAGAGATCGCGAAGGGCCTCGGCAAGGCGTTCACCGCGCGGCGAACCAGCAGCATCTTTCAACCGCACGGTTGGCTGATGCAGCAACTTGGCCACGATTCCTTTTGTCAGCGAATCAAGGGCCTCGAGTTGACGTTCATCGAGGTCGCCAAGACGGGCACGGAGACGCTCGAGTTCGGCAAGGCGAATGTCGTCGGACTGTTCGTGCAAACGAGAAATCAACGGCGCCACTTCACGAGCTGAACTCACGGCCAAGTAACGCTCGAGTTCCTCGCCACACATTGCTTCAACTGCTGCAACTTCGCGTCGACGCTCGGCCATGCCTGCTTCGGCGAACGCTCGAAGATCATCCATATCGAGAATTGTGACGCCCGGGATATCGGCAGCCGCAGGATCGACGTCGCGAGGAACCGCAACATCGACAACCAGAATTTCGCGATCGCCCCGGGCTCGCATGACTCGTTCGATGTCTGCGTGTTCGATGATCATCGAGTTGGCGCCGGTGCCGGTGAGCAAAAGATCGACTTCAGAAAGAGCGGCATCGAGATCGGCAAGACGGATTGCAGTTCCACCAAGTCGCTCTGCGAGATCTGCGGCGTTCTCCCACGTGCGATTGGCAATGCGAATGTCGGAGACGCCGTTGCTGGCAAGCGCACGAACCATGCCCTCGCCCATTTCGCCAGCGCCCATCACCAGTATGGAACGACCTTCGAGCGAACCAAGGTGCTGTGCGGCCATGGCGACTGCAGCGGTAGAAACCGATGCGACGTGGCGGCCAATGCCGGTTTCGGTTCGAGCGCGCTTTCCGACCTCAAGCGCATGACGGAAGAGCAAATTGAGTTGAGACCCAGCCGCTTTTTCGGTCTGCGCAATGTCCCATGCCCGGCGAACCTGTCCGAGAATTTCGGCTTCGCCTACGACGGCCGAGTCGATGCCAGATGCAACGCGGAAAAGATGTCCGGCAGCAGCATCGGCATCGTGAACGTAAAGGTGATCGGTAAGTTCTTCTGGATCAGCGAAGGCGAGTTCAGAGAAGAATGTGCGCAGGTCGCCGTAGGCGGGGTGAAACTTTTCAGCGACGACGTAGACCTCGGTGCGATTGCATGTCGACAACACCACGGCTTCGCTCACATGGTCTTGTGAGAGCACATCGTGAAGCGCTTTCGGTAGCCGAGCGTCGTCGATCGTGACTCGCTCGAGTAGAGCGAGTGGAACCGTTCGGTGATTCAGTCCAACGACTACGACAGACACGCCTGGAGGCGCTCCTTGGCTTCGGCGAGGCGACCCTCGCGGATGAGTTCCAGCATTCCCGAATCGAGCGCTCCTTGCCAGTCCAGACCCTCGGTCGACGTGCCTTCGGCCTGAAGCCGGGCTCGGTATTCGGTGAGGATCTCGACCAGTACGGCGTACTCAGGTCCGAACTCAGGACCATAGCGACGTCGGAGCCATGTTGAGAGGGCCGGCGAGGATCCACTGGTGGAGAACGTGACCAACAGCGGCCCCTGACGGACTCGGGCTGGCAAAGCAAAGGCGCAGTTGGCTGGATCATCGGCGCTATTGACCCAAATCCCGGCTGCTTCGCCCTCGACAAAGACCTGACGGTTCACTGCGGGATCGCTCGTAGCCGTGATGACTAGGCGATAGCCGACGACCTCGCCGGTCTCGTAGGGCCGCTTGTGACAGATAACCCCATCGAGCGAAGCGAAATCTTCGAGGATTTCTGGGGCGACGACATCGACCACTGCACGACACACCACGAGTTCTCGAGCCTTGGACAACGCGACGGGACCGCCCCCAACGACCAAACAGCGTCGGCCAGCTAGCGAAAGATTTACCGGATAAAGCGGTTCAGCGAATGGCATCGTCACGCCCCCGAATTCTTTGCCGCAGCGGCGACACCGAGTTCTTCGCGCAACGCCAAACCGATGGAGTCGCGCTGACCATAAAAACTGAGCACCTGAAGTTCGAGAGCGAGATCGACTTTGCGCAATGTGGCTTGCTCCGGAACAGTGACCACTGCGGGCGCAAAGTTCAGAATCGATTTCACTCCTGCAGCCACTAATCGGTCAGCAACTTCCTGTGCACCGACTGCAGGCGTTGCAATGATGCCAATTGCAATTCCGAGCTCGTCAACCAACGCCGGCAAATCGTCGAGATGACGAATGGTGTGGCCGCCAAAGATAGTTCCGACTTTGGTCGGATCGGCATCGATCAATGCAGCAACAGGAAAACCACGGTCGCCAAATCCGCCATAGTTCGCGAGTGCCGCGCCCAAGTTTCCGACACCAACAATCGCCACTGGCCAATCACGGGTGAGTCCAAGTTCCCGACTCATCTGAACCAGAAGGTGATCAACGTCGTAGCCAACACCACGAGTCCCAAAGGAGCCGAGGTAGGAAAGGTCTTTGCGAACTTTGGCTGCGTTCACACCAGCCAGTTCAGCAAGGCGCTCGGATGAGATCGTGGTGACCCCATCGGCCTGGACGTCGAGAAGGGTGCGCAAATAGACAGGCAGTCGGGCCACAGTGGCTTCGGGTATCCGGCGTTGGCGCTCCACGAATGACCACGCTACCGACCTTGTTCTCTTGTTCACAAAGTGCCGCTGAGCCGTGTCCCCTTGGGGCTCTGGCCCTGATCCCCCTTAGGCTGTTTACATGCACGCCGCCCTCGCTGCCGCCGCCACTTTGGTATCGCTGGCCTTCGCTCTCTCAACGGGCGAGCGGTGGCTCCGGAGCCGGAAGCGCCACGAAGCGGCCTGGACGATTTCGCTCATCATGTTTGCGCTTGGTTCGATCTCGCTGTGGTGGGGAGCATCGGTCGGATGGGGCGAATGGTCGTTTAAGTCCTTTTATCTGTTCGGGGCCATTCTCAATGTCCCGTTCCTCGCTCTCGGCACCATCGAACTCTTGACCGGACCGAAACACGGCAAACGATGGATGGCCATCATCTCAATGCTTGGAGCGTTCTGCACAGGCATTGTCGTAGCTGCCCCACTCACCGGGGTCATCAATTCTGATCTGCTTCCTCAGGGCAAAGAAGTTTTCGGACCCGGTCCACGAATTGCCGCTGCTGTCGGTTCTGGAGTTGCCGCTCTGGTCATCATCGGCGGAGCGGTCTGGAGCGCCTGGCGATTGTTTCGCGTGTGGCGCGCTGGCGCCGATACGCGTGCTCGCGGAACCGGTGCACCTTCACCACGACGTTTAGCGATTGCGAATCTGATCATCGCCGCCGGCACACTCATCCTGAGTGCAGGCGGCATCCTGAACTCGGTCGTGAATGAGATGGACGGATTCGCCATTTCACTTGTCGCCGGCATCTCTGTGATCTTTGTTGGATTTCTGCTTACAAGTTCGGGAACGTCGGCACAGTTGCGATCTGTTGCTGAACCAGATGCGTGGCGAGCGCCAAACGCCGACGTTGCTTAGACATAATGCTGCTGTTTGCTAATAAGCAAGCACAAATAACTGCATCGCTGCGGCAAACAAGATGACAAAGAGCAATGCTCCGACGGCGATAACGGTTGCTGGTCGCATTGTTCTTCCTCAGCTTCGGCGCTGGCCGAGTTGTACAGGCGTAATCACACTTGGCGGGCGAGTCTCGTCGAATTGCTCGATGGTCACTGCCGAAGCGGTCGACAAACCGAGTTCTTCGGCCGCGGATCGCTTGTCGAGAACGATCGTTATAAGTCCGTAGGAATCGACGATAAGTCCGAGTTCATTGTTTTCGAGATCAGCAAATGTTGAGACACGCCGAGCCACACGAGAACCATCGTCCATCACTAAGCGCACGTGACCGTCGAAGGCTTCGAGTTCATCGGGGTCGACGTTGAGTTGCGCATTGCCGTAGTGATCGACCCACAAAACTTCTGAGTGGAGTCGTCCCTCATCTTCACGGGTCAATGGAATCATCGCGGGGAACAACGAAATGGGATCGATGGAAGGCCCAAGTTCGGCAAGATCGACACCGTTACAAAGGTGGGCAGCGGCCGGTGCAAAAACATCGCGACCGTCGAACGTTCCCGGCTCAGTCGTGAAACGGTACTCAGGATTAACGATTTCAACGGCGCGACCAGCACCGCCGCACAATTGAACGACCGGTGCCAAGACGCCATTATCGGGGCCGACAAGAACTGATGAACCGCCACCAATTTCCACCGCAATTGGTCGGCGCGGAGTGCCGACCGTCGGGTCGATCACGGCGACAACCACCCCGGGAGCGAGATAGTTCGCTGCCCGCACCAGAGCGAGTCCGCCTGAGCGAACGTCGTAGGGCGCAATGTCATGCGTGATATCGATGACTCGAACTTCGGGTGCAATCGATCGAATGATCGAATGCACAACACCGACGAATTCGTCGACGCGTCCGTAATCGGAGAGGAAGGAAACAGTGTCGTAGCGCGGCATGGGATCGTTACGTTACCGGCACGTCGGCGACGTCAGTCCTGACCGAGTTCACGAGAACGTTCGGTTGCTGCAGCAACGGCATCGAGCACCGCAGAACGGAATCCACCTGATTCAAGGGCACGGAGGCCAGCAGCAGTCGTTCCCCCCGGTGAGGTGACCTGCGCCCGCAGGGTTGCGGCCGCTTCACCGCTTGATTCAAGGAGGGTGGCCGAACCCAAGAGTGTCTGCACCGCAAGCACTTCCGCGACATCCCTAGGAAGGCCCACAAGCACGCCAGCTTCGATCATGCTCTCGGCCATAACAAACACATAGGCAGGACCAGAACCGGAAAGGCCGGTGACCGCATCGATTTTATCTTCGGGTACTCGAACCACGACTCCAACCGCGTCGAGCACTGACGCTGCCCAGTCGAGGGCGGCCTCTGAGGCCGACGAGCCGGCGGCA
>JAEMTX010000130.1 GCA_016462055.1 Acidimicrobiia bacterium
TACGAACTCGACTCGAAACGATCGCCGAAGAACTGGCCGACCTCGCAATCATTCGTTTGCGCGAATCGATTGATGCTGGTGGCCACGAATTGCCGGTAGACGAGAAGCGATTAACAAGGGCTCGGCGAGCCGTTGAAAAAGCCATTGTTCTTCTGAGCGAGCCCGACGACTCGATGGACTAGCTCAGACGCCGGCAAGGCGGCCGTAGAGCGTCGTTCGCTGCACGGCGTTGCGCCCGATAGGGGCAACGAGGTCTGCAAAATCGGACGGTTCCATACCTTGGCCATGATCGGCCCCGGCGGCGCGGCTGATGTTCTCATCCATCAACGTTCCTCCCAGATCATTGGCGCCTGCTTGCAACGCCTGTCTGGATCCATTGGCACCGAGCTTGACCCACGAAGCCTGAATGTTGTCGATAAGGCCTCGGTACGCGATGCGCGGAATCGCATGCATGAGCATCGTCTCGCGGAACGTAGGACCTCTCCGAGCTTTCTTCTGGAGGTACAACGGAGTTGCCATATGCACGAACGGAAGCGGAACGAATTCGGTGAATCCGCCGGTCTCTTTCTGTAGATCTCGAGTGCGGACGATGTGGCGGGCCCAGTGGATGGGCCGCTCGACAGAGCCGAACATGATCGTGATGTTGGATCGAAGACCAACGCTATGAGCGGTTCGGTGAGCCTCGAGCCATTCCTCGGTGTTGATCTTGTCTGAACAGATGATTGCACGTATTTCATCATCGAGAATTTCGGCGGCCGTACCTGGGAGGGTCTTTAAACCAGCCGCTTTAAGGCGGCGTAGGTAGGAGTCGAGTGGTTCATCGAGACGCCGCGCGCCTTCGGTGACTTCGAGAGCGGTGAATCCGTGAATGTGTATTTCAGGTACTGCCTCTGAAACAGCGCGCGCCACGTCGATGTAGTAGTTGCCGTCGAAGTCCGGATGAATTCCACCTTGAAGGCAGACTTCCGTTGCGCCGAGATCTGCCGCTTCACGACTTCTCGTAGCAATGTCATCAAGGGTCAATAAGTAAGGAGTGCCGCGCAGATTCAGCGAAAGCGGGCCTTTGCTAAATCCGCAGAATTTGCACTTAAACGTACAGACGTTCGTGTAGTTGATATTTCGGTTGTGTACCCAAGTGACCGTGTCTCCAACAATTTCCTGTCGGAGTTCGTCGGCCAATTGCGTCACAGCGGCGAAGTTCTGGCCGCGGGCACCGAACAGTGTGACGATCTCGTCGAGACCTGGTTCTTGTCCTAGACGCACTCCGGCGATGACTTCAGCGACTGCACCGGTTGCTCGTCCCTCCGCAGGAACAAGCGCAGGTGGGCTGATACGAGAACCAGCACTCCAAATTGTGGACCTCGGTCCGATCTGAAGTACCTCAACGCCGTCGTCAACCTGTTCTGGCGCTGCGGGCTTGAGTGACTGAACGAAGACCGCGCCGGGATCATCTCTAGCAAGACCATCAGCATCTGATCGGTCCATAACCGAAAAGCGAAGACCTTCATCGATCCACTTGGTGTCGTTGCGCACGAACTCAGGATGGACAGTGAGACGAGGGGCAAGTTCGAAGCCCTTTGCTTCGGTAACGGTACGAAGTCGGTCGAGGTCCGGCCACGGGCGCTCGGGGTTCACATGGTCAGCGGTAACCGGGGAGACGCCGCCCCAGTCGTCGATACCTGCATCGAGAAGGATGCCGAAATCATCAGAAAGATTTGGTGGCGCCTGAAGGTGCACATCCGGAGGGAGAATGATTCGGGCCAGCGCTATCGCGTCGAGGTAAACCTCGCTTGGACAGGCCGGAGCGGAATGCATTGCGGTTCCCTCTTTGGGGAGGAAGTTTTGGACGATCACTTCCTGCACGTGACCATGGCGAAGGTGCGAAGCAGCTATTGCTTCGAGGGCCTCGATGCGATCTTCACGGTTTTCCCCGATGCCGACGAGTATTCCCGTGGTAAACGGAATGGAGAGCACGCCGGCCGCTTCGAGAGTTGCCAGTCGACGTTCGGGAGTTTTGTCAGGTGCGCCCCGGTGACATTCAAGATCCGCTCGAAGCGATTCAACCATCGCACCTTGAGACGGTGAAACTTTCCGCAATTGTGCGAGTTGATCGGCCGGCAACGCCCCAGCATTGGCGTGGGGAAGTAGGCCGGTTTCGTCGAGAACGAGTTGAGCCATCGCAGCGACGTAATCGATCGTTGAGGCGTAGCCATTGTCAGAAAGCCACTGCGCCGCTACTGGATAGCGGTCTTCGGGAGCCTCTCCGAGTGTGAAAAGGGCTTCATGACAACCAACCCGTGCTCCGGCAACCGCAAGGGCTCGGACTTGAGCGGGGGAGAGGTACGGGGACTCAAGACGAGCGGGCGGTTGCGCGAAGGTGCAATAGCCACAGCGATCTCGACAGAGCATGGTGAGGGGAATGAACACCTTCGGCGAATAGGTAACCCTCACGCCAAACGATTCGTCACGAATAGACCTGGCTCGCGCCATGAGTTCTTCAAGCGGAACATCGAGCCGAAGCATGTAGGGAACCCTATCGGGAGGTTCGAGCGCCCATTGCCGCGTTGTCTACGAGCCAGATGACGTTTGTTCCAGTGAGATGCGTGGCTGGCGCGCTCAGATCGCCGTCGAGCACCCGATGCAGAGCGTCGGTCTTGGCCGAGCCAGCGACAGTGACCACGACCGTCGTGCACTGAGCGATCGCCTCAAAGGTGAATGTCAAGCGTTCGTGAGGATTGTTTGAGAGGGGATCACGATTCTGAACCACAAGGCGACCCTTTGGAGAATCGAGCGCATCCGAATCTGGGAATAGCGATGCGGTGTGACCGTCTGGGCCGAGCCCTAGATGGATGAGGTCGATTGGGGGCGAGGCCCGAAGCAGTTCTTCATAAGCTAGAGCCGGATCAGTGATTTCTGACTGCATTGGATGGACCGCAGCAAGGGGCTCAATGAGATCGAGTAGAGCTTCCTTGACCAAGCGAAAATTGGAATCGATATCGATGAGCGGAACGCAGCGCTCGTCTCCCCACCAGCCGGTGACTATCGACCAATCAATGGCGGTGGAGGCAGATCGGGAGAGTTCTTGGTAACAGTCGCGTGCAGTGGATCCACCAGAGAAAGCAAGCGAGAATGGCTTTGCCGGTTTCAAATTTGCCTGATCGGCGACGAGTTGTGCAAAGGCCTTCGCTACGTCGTCAACGACAACGAGTGATCCGTTCACTTCAGAGTCTTTGCCTTGGCCTCAAGAGACTCGAGAAGGTCGTCGAACGACTTCGAGAACGACGCAACGCCCTCATCTTCGAGCTGCGCGGTTACCTCTGCGAGTGAGATGCCGAGCTTGGCAAATGTCGCAAGGACAGCATGGGCGCCAGGTAGATCAGCGTCGACGGTGCGCTTGAGCGTCCCGTGATCATCAAAGTCATCGAGAGTCTTCTCAGGAATCGTATTGACGGTGTTCGGACCGATGAGTTGATCGACATAGAGCGTGTCTGGATAGTCGGGATTCTTTGTAGATGTTGACGCCCATAGAGGTCGCTGCGGACGTGCTCCCCGAGCAGCTAACGCGTCCCATCGGGGGCCACTAAACGTTTCGAGGAATGCCTCGTAGGCCACCTGTGCGTTCGCAATGGCAACCTTGCCCTTTAGTGCTGCGGCTTCGGACGAATTCACGGCGTCGAGCCGCTTGTCGGCCTCTGAATCGACTCGACTAATGAAGAACGAAGCGACAGAAGAAACCGCGGAGAGGTCACCCTCGCAAGCTTCGAGGCCAGAAATGTAGGCCTCCATTACCTCACGGTAACGATCAAGAGAAAAAAGCAGCGTGACGTTCACGCTCACTCCTTCGGAGATCATCGACCGAATAGCCGGTAAGCCTTCTTTGGTACCGGGAATCTTTATGTAGAGGTTCGGCTGGTTGATGAGTCCATGGAGATGTCGCGCTGCGGTAGCTGTTCCCTCGGTATCACGAGCGAGCAGCGGAGAGACCTCGATAGAGACGTAACCGTCGATTCCGTTGCTTGAGTCATAGACAGGGCGCAACAGTGCAAGAACATGATTGATGTCGGTAACCACGAGTTCCCAGTACGCGTCTGTAACTGATGTTCCGCTCGAAAGGAGTTCGCGGAATTGCCCGTCGTAGGCATCTCCACCAGAAATGGCCTTCTGAAAAATCGTTGGATTCGATGTGACTCCACGAACACCGCGGTCGACCCAGCGTTGCATCTCACCGTTCTCGATCCAGTCACGGCGCACGTTGTCGAGCCAGGGACTTTGATCTTCGGTTGTGTACAAGTCGGTAAGACGAGACATAAGAGTTCTCCGAGTCAGTTGAGGACAATACGAACGTGTTCAATGACGTTCTCTACGGTCATGCCGAAGAGTTCCATCAATTCCGATGCGGGAGCGCTCGCACCGTAATGGTCAATCCCGACGCAAGCGTCGGCCCACAGCGCCCAGCCGAACGTAGAACCGGCCTCGACAGAAACTCGAGGGAACCCTTCGCCGAGGATCGCCCGTTGGTAGTCATCGTCTTGATCCATAAAGAGTTCCCAACAAGGCATCGACACGACTCGAGCGTGGATTCCCTCGGTTGCGAGTTGGTCGGCCGTTGCCATGCAGAGCGAAACCTCGGATCCGGTTCCGATCAGCACAACGTCTGGATCGGCTTTGGTTGCGCGAAGGATGTAGGCCCCCCGTTCGACATCTGTGTTGCCGGCGGTGTTTTCGAGAACGGGGAGGTTCTGACGACTAAGTACGAGTGCGGTAGGGCCACCCATTTCGATGGCAATCCGCCAGGCCTGAGCAGTCTCGTTGGCATCAGCGGGGCGAATCACCCGCAGCTTGGGCATTGCTCGCAGCGAGGCGAGGTGTTCGATCGGCTGATGAGTTGGTCCGTCTTCGCCAACACCAATCGAATCGTGAGTCCATGAATAGATCACGTGCAGATCGGAGAGTGCTGCCAGACGCACAGGCGGACGCATGTAGTCAGCGAAGACGAAGAATGTGCCGCCGAAGGGAATTATTCCGCCATGGGCTGCCATGCCATTCATTACAGAGCCCATTGCATGTTCGCGAACACCGAAATGGATCTGACGTCCGTCACGATTCAATCGAGAGAATGGTTCAGCACCGTCGAGTTCGACGCCGCAATTACCTGTGAGATCGGCTCCACCACCCATGAGGCCGGGAACTACCGGCGCTAATGCATTAAGAACCTTCTTGCCTGCCGCACGTGTCGCAACCGACTCGCCTGGTTCCCAGGTTGGTAAGGCATCCTTCCAGCCCTCGAGGCCTCGACCCTCAAGCACCGCGTCGAGCACTGGCTTGTTCTCGGTCCAACTCTCGTACATCGAGTACCAGGCTTCGCGTACTGGTCGGTTGCGAACCCCCGCCGCTCGCATGTGTTCCAAAACATCTTCCGGGCACCAGAAGGCTTCATCGGGCATT
>JAEMTX010000131.1 GCA_016462055.1 Acidimicrobiia bacterium
GCAGGACTGCTCGATCGCACCGAGTTCATCCCGATCGTCGATGGCGAACGCCGCATGATCGGCCCGTTCGACGTCGAATTCATTCCCGTGACGCACTCTGTTCCCCACGGCATTGCAACGGTGTTTCATACGCCTCAAGGCGTCATCTTGCACACCGGCGATTTCAAGCTCGATCTGACTCCGGTCGACGGCCGCCTCACTGACCTCGCTCGAATTGGCGCAATTGCTTCCACCGAAGGCATTCGTCTCCTTCTCTCCGACAGCACTAATGCTGAGGAGCACGGACACGCAGCATCGGAAACTTCAGTAGGTGCTGTGCTCTACGACTTGTTCCATCGCTATGAGGGTCGGCGCATCATCACGACCTGCTTCGCCAGTCACATTCACCGTGTGCAACAAATTGCCGATGCAGCGATTTCCTTCGATCGGGTCATCGCCACCATGGGAATGTCGATGAAGAAGAACGTTCGCATGGCTCGCGAAATGGGACTTCTCAACATTCCTGAATCGCGCCTCATGGATATCGCCGATGTCGGTGACCTTCCCCCCGAAAAAGTGTGCGTCATCTCCACCGGATCTCAAGGTGAACCGATGTCGGCGCTTGCGCTCATGGCGGCAAATGAAAACCGCTGGCTTACCCTGAGCGACACCGACGTCGTCATCATGAGTTCGCACCCCATTCCCGGAAACGAAACCGATGTTTCCAAGGTGATCGATGGTTTGGTGCGGGCAGGGGCTGAAGTTGTTCACTCCGGAATCTCTGACGTGCACGCTTCTGGTCACGCCAAAGCAGAAGACCTCAAGATGTTTTTGTCCATCGCTCGACCTGAGCACTTCGTACCCGTGCATGGCGAGTATCGCCATCTCGTTGCCCATGCAAAGTTGGCTCGCCAGATGGGCGTGGCTGCCTCGAAGATCATTGTTTGCACCGACGGCGACCAGGTCACCCTCGACGACACTGGGTTGCGTCCAACTGCGCAGGTCCCATCGGGCTACCTCTATGTCGACGGCATCATGGGCGATGTGGGTAGCAGTGTCTTGCGTGATCGGCGGGTCCTGGCCGAAGAGGGCGTGGTTGTGATCATCGTCGGCGTCGACATCGAACACGGCACCACGATGATTGGTCCGGAAATCGTTACCCGGGGCTGGGTCCATGCTCCTGAGGCCGAAGACCTCCTGGACGAATGCGCCGAAGTCGTCCGAGTAGCCATCGCGGATCTTTTCCGCAATGGACGCACCGATATCGAAAATGTGCAACGGGTAGTTCGTCGGGCCGCGGGCCGATTCGTGAGCGATAAGACCAAGCGCCGGCCGATGATCGTGCCCGTCGTGATGGAAGCCTGACCGGCTTTCGCCTAATGGGGTTCGGCCGCGTACCCTTTCGCCCATGCCTGATGTCCCCGTCACTCTGACGCCGAAAGCCCTCGTTGAAATCCGTGAGCGGCTGACCCCCCAAGCAGCCCGAACCGCGATTCGTGCCGCCGGAGTCGCCCTTCTTGACGAACACCGTCAGCTCACGCTCGCCGAACTCGCCGAACTCGCCGACGTTCCCGATTCAGCGGTTCCCACGCTTGCATCACTTGCGCACGAGGTTCGACTTGAGTGGTGCGGCGACACGGTTGAAGTTGAAGGCATTCTTTCGGCTAAGACGGGCGGCTGTCCCGAGGACTGTCACTTCTGCAGTCAGTCGGCGAAGTTCGAATCACCGGTGCAGGCCATGCCATTTCTCGATACCGCTGATGTTCTGGCAGCTGCGCGCGAAACCGCAGCGCTTGGTGCAACCGAGTTCTGCATCGTGTTGGCGATTCGTGGTCCTGATGAACGAACGATGGACCGCATCTGCGAACTCGTTCCTCTTGTTCAACAAGAGGTGGGTCTCAACGTTGCGGTGAGCGCTGGGATTGTCACTGAAGCGCAGGCAAAGCGTTTGGCCGAAGTTGGCGTGCATCGTTACAACCACAATCTTGAAACTGCTGAATCATTCTTCGAAAATGTCGTGACCACGCACACCTGGGCTGAACGTTTCGATACGTGTCAGCTCGTGCGCGATCAGGGGATGGAGTTGTGCTGCGGTGTGTTGCTCGGAATGGGCGAATCTGTCGACCAGCGCATTGAACTCATCGGTCAGTTGCGTGCGCTTGAGCCGGCCGAGGTGCCGCTCAACTTCCTCAACCCTCGCCCGGGCACCCCATTCGCCGGCCTTCCGCTTACCGAACCGCTCGAAGCTATTCGTTGGATTTCGCTGTTCCGGCTTGGGCTGCCATCGGTCATTCTTCGTTATGCGGGTGGTCGCGAGGTAACGCTGCGCGAACTCCAAGCTCTAGGACTTACCTCGGGAATCAATGCGCTCATCGTCGGCAACTACCTGACGACATTGGGTCGCTCGCCCGAAGAAGATTTGCAGATGTTGTCTGATCTTCAGATGCCGATCGGCGCGCTGTCCAAGGCCATCTGAACATGCCCGACGCGTATTGCCGATGGTGCGGCACCGCGCTTGATGTTCATCCTGATCTCGTCTGTCGGCGCGAACTCGATCCGCCGCGGTTCTGCCCCGAATGCGGTCGACGCTTACGCGTGAAGGTGCATACCGCTGGTTATGAGGCCGCGTGTCGCGACCACGGCCCGCTCCCCGACTAATTCTTGGGGCAGGACTGGACAACGGCGCCATCGGGACGAATCGCGTCGGGCATGGGCTTGCCTGCGAATCGATCACCAATCCAGGTCATCATCGAGCTGAACGAGGGCGCAATCACGCCTGCGTGTGATTGACCAGCAAAGACCCAGCGCTGTTCTACTTGACCGATCTTGCACAATTGATCAAAGAGAAGCGCTGAAGATGCGACAGGGATTTGTTCATCGTCGCCGCCGTGGATGATAAGCAGCGGTGCGGGAATCGGAATAGTAAATGCGCCCGGGTCGTTATTGGTGAGAAGGAGGTTCCACTCGGGGACCGATGCTGGATCTGCGAGCTGGAGCGAAGAGAGGTCAACGCCTGCAGATGCTTTCCCGAGTTCGCCTGTGCACATTGTGTCGACGTTCGAGAGGAACTTGAGACCCGCTGGTGTGAGGACTTTGTCGAGCGGCGCGTTGGTGTCGCCGGCAGCAGCATTCAGGCCAGCTCCCGCCATGAGGATGTAGTACTTGAAGGGGCTTGTCTGGAGCGCTGTATTGATAAGCAACAACTGGGAGGGCGGTGCCCCGGCGACAACTCCTTTGAGGTTGAGGTCGGGTGCGTAAGCCTCGGCATCGTGACCGGCAAACATCGCAGCGTGACCGCCTTGCGAATGACCCCACACCACATAGTTCTTTGAAGCGTTGGCTCCCGGGAAAACCTGAGCGGCCTTCACGATGTCGAGCGTGCCGTAGGCCTCGCTATTTCCAGAGATGTATGGATGACGTCCCGGTGTGCCGAGACCTTCGTAGTCAGTCCCGACGACGAGGTAACCAGCATCAAGAAGAGGATTTACGAGTTTCGTAAAGTCGTCGGGCTTCAGCGAAGGTGCACACGAATCGGCGATTCCCGTCGTTCCGTGGGCCCACGTGATCACTGGCCAACCTCCACTTGGTGGAGTTCCATTTGGGATTGCGATCAGGCCGGTGACCGCGATCGTGACACCCAGTTCTGAAATCGACGTGTACATCACTCGTGACATGGCCCCGTTCAAGCCGACGAGAGCGACAGGTTCGGATTTAAGAATCGTGCCGGAAGATGACTCAGGAAGTGGATTGGGCACTGCGTAGAAATCCGGAAGGTCGGGAGAACCTTTGGTTGTCGCCGACGAGTTGCCTGATCCTGAAGACGAATTCGATGAACTCCAGAAAAAGCCGAGAGCGACAATTCCGAGCACGGCACTAAGAACGATCGCAACGAGGCGATTCCGGGGCATTGGTGGTCCTCTCCTGAAGATGAGAGGACGATAGTTCCCCTCTTGGCCAAGGGGGGAGCGGCGGAGCGCAGATTTCGGTGATCCGCACCATCCTCCGATGATTTGGGTATCCTCATAGGCGGCGAGCGGAGAAGGGGCCACGTCAGGAACGCGTACGCCTGTGGCCTTAAAACAGAGTTCTCCCAAACGATCGACCACCAAATCCTCGGCGAAAGCTGGAGCACGGTCGTCTTCGTCGCGCAAGGCGCCTTCCCGCAACGCCAGTGCGAAGAAGCCCGCGGCCAAGCGAGGTTCGGCTGCGCCCAAGGGTCGCTCAGCGGCGGCCACTCACCGTTCCGCGCCTGGTCCAGTCCGTGAAGCATTCACTGGTCATGGTCATGACGTATGGGGGGTCGCGCTCATCGCTCTTGGGCTGTTGACCGCCCTCGGCGTCTACGGCAACCTCGCTGGTCCGCTCGGCCGCGGTCTGGCGGAGGTTGCCGGTGCATTGATCGGAGGACTTCGTGTCTTCCTTCCACCGGTGCTTGTCGTTGGTGGTGCGTTGTTGCTACGTGGTCCTCGTGACGATCAGGGAACTCCGCGTTTCTCCGCCGGCCGTCTTGGCGTCGGTGTTGTCTTGATCTTCGTGGCAGTCGCCGGTTTGTTGCATCTGACTAAAGGCCGTCCTGAATTTGGAATGCCACTCGAGGATTTCATTGCCGCAGGCGGTTATATCGGTGCTCTTGTTGGTACCCCGCTCGAAAAAGCGCTCGCAGTTTGGGGCGCCACTTTGGTGTTCGTTGCATTGATCGTTGTTGGACTTGTTGTTGCTACCGGCGTTTCGGTGCGAGTTGCTGCTCGTAAGACCGCTGATGGCGTGAAGCCCGTGCAGGGAGCAATGAAGCGCAGCATGGGTTCGTTGTTTGAACTCAAGAGTGAAGATGCTGACGATGTCGAGAGGGACGAACCAATCGTTCCCATTTTGTACGACGGCGGCTCCACTATTGAGGCTGACTGGGGCGACGACGCCGAGCCGATGCTCACAGAACTCATTGATCCCGATGGCGAACCCGCCGATTCATTCGACGAAGAATCTCTTCTGTTTGTCGCTGGGTCTGATGATGACCCAGTTGCCGATGAACTCGATATTCATGTACCAACTGGCGATGAGCCTCCGGCTAAAGCGGAACAACTCACGATGCCTTTGGCGAAGGAACGCAAAGTCAACTGGAAACTTCCATCGCTCAAGATGCTCGACCGCAGCGTCGCGCAGCAAGTCGATAAGAAGATGGTTGAAGACCGAGGCCGTCTTCTCGAAGCAGCACTCGCCGAACACGGGGTGCACACCAAGCTTGTCGGAATGGTTGTTGGTCCGACCGTTACTCGTTATGAACTTGAACTTCTCCCTGGCGTAAAAGTTTCAAAGGTCACGAGTCTGCATAAGGACATTGCGTACGCGATGGCCTCGCCCGATGTTCGCATTCTCGCCCCGATTCCGGGCAAGCAGGCCATCGGTGTTGAAGTGCCGAATGACAATCGACAGTTGGTTGCAGTCGGCG
>JAEMTX010000344.1 GCA_016462055.1 Acidimicrobiia bacterium
ATCCGTGAAGGTGGTCGTACCGTCGGCGCCGGCCGCGTCACCAAGATCCTCAAGTAGGAGCCACCGTTATGGCACGCAATGACAAGCGAATCGCTGTCACCCTGGAATGTCAGGTGTGCAAGCGTCGCAACTACATCACAACAAAAAACAAGATCAACGATCGTGAGCGCATTGAACTCACGAAGTACTGCAAGTGGGATCGTGTGCATACCGCACACAAGGAGACCCGCTGAACGAGTTCGCCGGCGATGCGTCGTCGGTGCAGATCGAGTTGACGTCGGTGGTGGCCCCTGTGGCTGCCACCGACGTGACGCGTACGGGGCGTAATCGACGAAGCGCGCGCTCGCTCAAAGGTCCGATGAGTGTCGTGACAAGTGATCCGGTACGCGATGTCGGAAGCGATACTTCGGTCGAGTCGTCGATCGATTCGGAAATGGGATCGTTGGTTTCTGATGCACGAAGTGGCGATCGACGAGCCTTTGATGCATTAGTCCGCCGCACTTGGGTGGGCACGTATTCCCTCGCACTGAGGCTTACTGGCAACGAAGACGATGCACGCGATGTTTGCCAAGAGGCGTATCTGCGTGCGTATCGCGGTCTTCGTCGGTTCCGTGGTGATGCACGGTTTACAACATGGCTGTATCGGATCACCGCAAATTGTGCATCGACGCACTTAGGTCGTCGTAGCCGTCACCGTCATGAAGAACTCGATGACGATTTGGTTGTGAGTGATCTTTCGCCCGCAGTTGATCCCGTAGGTCGTGCCGAATCGGCGCGTTTGCGAGAGGCAGTCCAGAACGCATTAGCGACACTGCCGCCTCGTCTTCGAGCAGTGGTTGTCTTGCGTGACATTTATGACCTGTCGCATGAGGTCATCGCTGCGGAACTGGGAATCTCGGTGTCGGCGGCCAAAGTTCGATTGCATCGGGCCCGTCGCCGTCTACGAGACGATGTCTTTTTGCGATCTGAAGCCGAGGGGAGTGCGGAGGAAGATGTTGATGACCAAGCAGTGTGACCATCTGGCCGATCTGATGCCCGGCCTCCTTGACGACCAGAACCTGTTTTCGCCCGAAGATGCCGCCCATGTGGCCCAGTGTCTGAGTTGTCAGGCCGAGATGTCTCGGTATCGGCGACTTGAACGGACGCTTCGGGAACTTCGCGGTCTCTTCGTGCCGGTGCCATCGGGGCTGCTCGAGGAACTCCTCGAGAACCTCGATTCCGCTTCTGAGCGCCGGGAACGCCACCGCATCGCAGGCCGCCGAGCAGCGTCGTTGGTGGGCCTGGCGGCAGCCACGGCGGCCGGAGTCGGCGGTGTCCTGGTTCTGGCGACTCGGCGGCGCTCGGCCTGAACTTTCCCTTGGGCCCAAAATCCCGGTTCGCAACGGCCGGGGGAGGGGGCCTAGTCTTTCCCACTCGGACCTGCAGGGGTCTGGCCGAACGCGTCGGCTGGTACCCTCTCAAGCCCGGCGTAGTGCCCTAGGGCAGTAGCTCAATTGGTAGAGCACCGGTCTCCAACACCGACGGTTGGGGGTTCAAGTC
>JAEMTX010000132.1 GCA_016462055.1 Acidimicrobiia bacterium
CGGACGTTGACCCGGCCGATATCAGTTTCTCCACGGTGGGTGCTTCATGGGGCGGCGACGTAACGGCGTCGGCAATACGTGCCCTTGTGTTCTTCTTTATCGCCATCCTGATTTATCTGACCATCCGCCTGGAATGGCGCATGGCGGTGGCGGCACTCGTCGCTGTGTTCCACGATGTGCTCGTCAGCGTCGGTGCGTATTCGGTTTTCCAGTTTGAAGTCACACCAGGCACGGTGATTGCTTTCCTCACCATCCTCGGGTTTTCGATTTACGACACCATCGTGGTCGACGACAAGATCAGAGAAAACGACCGACTCGTCGGTCAGTCTGGTCGCCTCACCTACGGGCAGATGACTTCACTGTCGATGAATCAGGTGCTGCTCCGCTCGATCAACACGACGGTCGTCTCGCTACTTCCAGTCGTTGCGCTGCTCGTTGTCGGTGCCGGAATCATGGGAGCGGTGACCCTCGAAGAGTTCGCCATTGCTCTGACAGTCGGCCTTCTCGCTGGTGCGTACTCATCGATCTTTGTGGCCGCTCCAATCCTTGTGTGGCTCAAGGAACATCAGTCGAAGTTCAAGGTCATCCGCGAGCGTCTGCAGTCTCAGGGAGTCGACGTCGCTCATGCTGCGGCTCGATTCGACCTTCTAAGCGGCACCTCTGGTGCTCCGGCGATCGACGCTTCGTCCGCCTCGGCTACTGCGACTGGGGCGAGGGCTCTCGGCACGACCTCGGCGCCATCGGGCGTCATCCCGCCGCGGCCACGCAAAAACCACCGCAAACGCTAGGTAAAGAGTCGGAGCGGGGACGCTCCGCCTGTACCGTTGAGCCATGAAGACTCCTTTCCCACCTGCTACCGGGGTATGTCCACCCGGTCGCGTGCAGGTCGGAGACTGAGTTATGGCGACCGTCAATCGTGTGCTGCCGTGGCGTCGTAACGCCGCTCCGCCATCCGAGGAGGTCGCCCCACTCGTCGAGATTTTCCAGTCTCATCATCCGCGATCCTCGGCGGCGCTGATTACGAAAGCGTACGACCGTGCCGCTTCAGCCCATAAGGGTCAATCTCGCAAATCCGGCGAACCGTATGTGACACATCCTGTAGCGGTTGCGAAGATCTGTGCCGAACTTGGCCTCGATGACATCACCATCGCCGCTGCGCTTCTTCACGATGCTGTCGAAGACACTGGTGCCACTCTTTTCGATGTAGAGAAGGACTTTGGTGTCGAGGTTGCTCGCATTGTCGACGGAGTGACAAAACTCGACCGCATTAAGTTCGATTCCAAAGAGGCTCAGCAAGCCGCAACCGTGCGCAAGATGCTCGTCGCGATGGCGAAAGATCTCCGAGTACTGATCATCAAACTCGCTGATCGTCTTCACAACATGCGCACCATTGCAGCGTTACCGGCGTGGAAGCAGCATCGCACTGCGCAAGAGACAATCGATATTTACGCTCCGCTTGCTCACCGGCTCGGCATGCAGGAATTGCGCCAGCAGCTAGAGGATCTTTGTTTCGCGTCATTGCATCCCAAGCGTTATGCCGAGATCGACCACATGGTCGCTACACGTGCTCCCGAACGTGATGTGTATCTGACAAACGTTCTCGAAGATGTACGCGGCCGACTAAGCGAACTGCACATCACTGCTGAAGTGACAGGTCGGCCAAAGCATCTGTGGAGCATTTACGAAAAGATGGTGGTGAAGGGTCGGGATTTCGACGACATCTTCGACCTCGTTGCCATTCGAGTGGTCGTCGGCACCGTCAAAGACTGTTATGCCGCTCTCGGTTCGATTCACGCAACGTGGAAACCTGTGCAGGGTCGTTTCAAAGATTACGTAGCCATGCCCAAGTTCAATCTGTATCAGTCGTTGCATACGACCGTTGTTGGTCCTGGCGGAAAGCCTCTCGAGGTGCAGATCCGCACCTTGGAAATGCACAGACGAGCAGAGTTCGGTGTCGCTGCGCATTGGAACTACAAGGACAACAACGAAAGTACAGCCGACCTCGCTTGGCTTAATCGCATTGTTGATTGGCAAAGTGAGACCTCTGATCCTTCAGAGTTCATGGCGAATCTGAAGATCGACCTCGACCAAGACGAGGTATTTGTCTTCACGCCGAAGGGCAAGGTCATCACACTGCCTAAGGGTGCCACCACCGTTGATTTCGCTTATGCCATTCACACAGAGATCGGTCACTCCTGTATTGGGTCGCGGGTCAATGGGCGTTTGGTCTCTCTCGATACCGAGCTGCAATCGGGCGATTCCATCGAAATTTTCACGTCAAAGGTCGAAAGCGGCGGACCTTCGCAAGACTGGCTGCGTTTTGTTGTTTCGCATAAGGCCGAGAACAAGATCCGCGCGTGGCATTCGCGTGAGCGTCGCGAAGATGAAATCGATAATGGCAACGAGGAACTAACCAAAGCCTTGCGCCGCGAAGGTCTGCCAGTTCAGAAGATCCGGCAGTCGCGGATTCTCGATGAAATCGCGACCGAACTGAACTACACCGACCTTGAAGCGCTTCATGCGGCAATCGGCGGAAACCATCAATCAGCGCAATCGGTTGCCGAGCGGATTCGACGCAAGCTCGAATCCGTTGACCCTGAGCGTGAAGAGCAGTTGCCGACCACGGTTCGTGCTCCGCGCCGTTCGGGTCGCGTAGGGGCAAGTCCTTCAGGTGTGCACGTCGAAGGCCTCGACGATGTCATGGTTCGCCTGTCTCGCTGCTGTACACCGGTTCCGGGTGACGCGATCATGGGGTTCGTCACACGTGGTCGTGGTGTTTCGGTGCATCGTTCCGATTGTGCGAATGCTCTTTCGCTGACCGGTGGCCAATCCGACCGTCTCATTGATGTCGAGTGGGATACCGACATCTCGGCGACATTCATTGCTTCGATCGAAGTGAAGGGTCTCGACCGGTCTCGTCTTTTGCGCGATGTATCAGCAGCATTGGCTGATCATCACGTAAACATCGTGTCTTGTAACACCATCACGGGTTCCGATCGAATTTCCTCTATGCGTTTCGATTTCGAACTTGGTGATGTTTCGCAACTGAGTCCATTGATGTGGTCAATTAAGAAGATCGATGGCATCTACGACGCGTATCGGGTGCTTCCCGGCAAGGGCGACTCCGATAGCGATGATGGGCGCGACTCTCAATCTTGATCGGCAGGCTTCTGGCAGCTGTTCGGTGCTGGGGCGTTGGGTGAGGGAAGTGGTTCGGTCCTTGGGGCAGGGCCCCGGTAGGCTCAGTTGTCGTGTCAGAGCCGAAGTCGCCCCGCATTGAGCCGTTCAAGGCCCCAACCGGGACCCGTGACGTCCTGCCGCCTGAATCCGAGCGCTGGCAAGTCCTGATTGCTGCGTTCTCCGCCCATGTCGCTCGGGCTGGATACGGTCTCGTGCAGAGTCCGATGTTCGAAGAGATTGGCGTGTTCTCTCGTGTGGGCGAGGGCACCGATCTGGTCCGCAAAGAGATGTACGACTTTCTCGACAAGGGCGAACGCCACATAGCGCTGCGCCCCGAGGGCACTGCATCAATTGCTCGAGCCTGGATCCAACATGCTCAAGGCGAAACGAAGCCGTGGAAGGTCTGGTACGCAGCGCCTTCATTCCGCTACGAGCGTCCGCAGGCCGGGCGTTTCCGCCAACATCATCAGCTCGGCGCCGAAGCGATTGGATCTGACGATCCCGATCTCGATGTTGAAGTCATCGCCATGCTTCACGACTTCTATGCGTCGCTGGGGCTGAAGCAGGTCACGCTGCTCATCAATTCGATGGGAACCGCCGACGATCGTCGTCGCTACATCGAAGATGTGCGGGCGTGGCTCAACGAACGACTCGACACGCTCGATCCCAAAGACGCCGAGAAGGTTGTCGATCACCCGATGAGGGTGCTCGACTCGAAGCGACCTGTCACCATCGAAGCAATCGCCGACGCTCCGCGGATCACCGATCAACTTTCGCCCGAAGCCGCCGAGCGATTCGAACGAGTGAAGTCAGGTCTGACTGCTCTCGGTATCGAATTCACCGTCGAGCCTCGTTTGGTGCGTGGTCTCGATTACTACACGCACACCACGTTTGAATTTGTTGGCGAAGCGCTCGACGCCGCTCAGTCCACCATTGGTGGTGGCGGTCGCTACGACGGCCTTATCGAATCGCTCGGTGGGCCCTCTACCCCCGGGATCGGTTTTGGTTCAGGCATCGAACGAGTGCTGCTCACCTGCGATGCCGAGGGAGTCTTTCCGGTTCCCGCCAGTGCCACCGATGTGTTTGTGGTCGACACCACCGGTGGTACCGCTGCTCGCGATTTCACTATTGAACTGCGTCGTGCAGGGGTCAGTGCCGACCGGGCATTCGATGGTCGTTCCATGAAGTCCCAAATGAAATCTGCCGATAAGTCCGGCGCCGCATTTGTTTGCATCATCGGCGACGACGAAGTAGCAGCCGACACCGTAACGATCCGTGATCTGCGCGGCGACACCGGACAAGAAGCTGTCGCTCGTTCGACCGCTGCCGCTGTTCTCGCTGCTCGACTCTCCTGAACCCGAAGGACCTTCCGTGACCGATCCTGTTTCCATGCGCACCGACCATTGCGGAACGCTGCGAGCCTCCGACATTGGTCGTGAGGTTGCGATGTGTGGGTGGGTCGCCCGCCGCCGTGAGCACGGTGAGCATCTGGCCTTCATCGATCTTCGTGATCACACCGGACTCGTGCAATGCGTGGTTGATGGCGCCGCCGACCTTCGATCTGAATACGTGGTTCGTATTACTGGCACGGTTCGCCAGCGCCCTGAAGGCACGACCAACGCGAACATGCCCACCGGTGAGATCGAAATTGGCGATTGCAGCGTCGAAATTCTGAATGTCTCTGAGCCGCCGCCGTTCCAGCTCAACGATCGTGTTGAGGTCGACGAAATGGTTCGCCTTGCACACCGGTATGTCGATCTGCGCACCGAGCGCATGCAGCGCAACCTTCGTATCCGCGCCAAGGTGAATGCCTCGCTGCGACGGGCAATGGACAATCAGGGTTTCGTGGAAATCGAAACTCCGATGCTGATTGCGTCGACTCCAGAAGGCGCGCGCGACTTCGTTGTGCCCAGTCGTCTTTCTCCAGGTTCGTTCTATGCACTGCCCCAGAGCCCACAGTTGTTCAAGCAGCTGTGCATGGTCGGCGGTATCGATCGTTATTACCAAATTGCTCGTTGTCTTCGCGACGAAGACCTTCGTGCCGATCGCCAATTTGAATTCATGCAACTCGATGCTGAAGCCAGTTTCGTTTCGCAAGAAGAAGTTCTCGCGTTCATCTCCGTCGCTGTCTCCGCTGCGGTCGAAGAAGCCACTGGTCAGAAGATGGGCGACGTTCCCCGCATGACCTGGCAAGAGGCGCAGGAACGTTTTGGTTCCGATAAGCCCGA